>DASPRG010000153.1:0-7536 GCA_035624555.1 Thermodesulfovibrionales bacterium | reverse complement strand
TCTCTTTATCCCTGCAACAGCTACAATGATTGCATCAAACTGTCCTTCATCGAGCTTCCTGAACCTTGTATCAAGGTTTCCTCTCAGTTGCACTATCTTTAAATCTGGTCTGATATTTAAAAGCTGACACAACCTTCTGAGGCTGCTTGTTCCCATAATAGCTTGCTCAGATAGGGAGTATAGTAATGAGTTACTAATCCCCCCACGCCCCCCTTTAGTAAAGGGGGGTAGGGGGGGATTTGACTTCCGACTTATTATCAAGGCATCTCTCGGATCTTCCCTTTTACATATAGCTGAAAGATGCAGTCCCTCTGGGAGCTCTGTCGGGACATCCTTCATGCTATGAACAGCTATATCAACTCCACCTCTCAGGAGGGCTTCCTCTATTTCCTTAACGAAAAGCCCCTTTCCCCCAATCTTTGCAAGCGGGACATCAAGGATCTTGTCTCCTGTTGTCTTTATCTTAATGAGATTTACTTCGATCTTCGGGTATATCTTTTGCAGCTCTGATTTAACCCATTCTGACTGATAGAGTGCGAGCTTGCTACCCCGGGTACCAATATTTATTCTATTTATCTTCTTTTTCTTATTCTTCAATCCCATAGAGTTTTTTAATGATAGCTATCATGAGATCTTTATCTTCAGGATCTTCTTTGAGAGCCACAGTAGGCGGATGGATAAGCTTGTTCATAATTGCAGAGGCCATATATTCGATAGCCTTTTTCTGTCCTTCCTCCATATCAGGGAACCTGTTCATAAGTTTCTCGAACTCTTCTCTTTTAATCTCCTCTGCCCTCTCTCTGAGGGCAACAATGGTAGGCACAGAATCAAGAGAAGACAGCCATTTGAGAAATGGCTCGATCTCTTCTTCTATTATCTTTTCTGCCTTCTCCGCTTCTTTCTTTCTTTCGAACATATTTGTATCAACAATCCCCTGCAGGTCATCAATATTGTAGAGATAGACATTGTCCAGGTCGTTTATTTTAGGATCAATGTTTCTTGGAACAGAGATATCGATAAGGAAGACCGGTCTTTGCTTTCTGTCTTTCATCACCCTCTGCATCTGGTCTTTTAATAAAATATAATGTGGAGCCCCTGTTGAACAGATGACGATATCAGAGTGCACCATCTCCTGGAGAAAATCATCTAACTTGACCGGCCTGCCAGTAAATTCCTTAGCGAGTTCACAGGCCCGGCTGTAACTCCTGTTTGCTACAATAACTTCCTTCACACCATTTCTCATGAGATGTCTCGCTGCAAGTTCGGCCATCTCTCCTGCACCTAAAAGCATGAATACCTTTTCCGAGAGGTCAGTAAATATCTTTTTTGCGAGTTCAACTGCAGCAAAACTTATTGAGACGGCGTTCTCAGCTATTCTTGTTTCTCTTCGTACCCTTTTTGCAACAGAGATAGCCTTTTTCATTAGTCTGTTGAGAAGGATGCCAGTCATCTTTTTCTCGAGGGCTATTTCAAAGGCCTCTTTCAACTGCCCGAGGATTTGGGGCTCGCCAATAACCATAGAGTCAAGGCTCGATGCAACTTTGAAGATGTGTCTAATGGCGTTGACATCATCATAGATATACAGGGCCTTGTCCAACAATGCCATGTTTATATCATGGAATTCCGACAGAAAGGTTTTTATTGATTCAGATGCCTTTACAGTATCCTTTACATTCGCATAGAGTTCTACCCTGTTACATGTGGAGAGAATCACAGCCTCTTCAACTTCTGGGAGTTCCCTGAACTTTCTCAGTCCCTCTTCAAGTCTGGATTCATTGAAGGCCACTTTCTCCCTGACTTCAACATCTGCAGTGTTATGGTTGAGTCCTACTACAATGATTTTCATAAGAATACATGGAGGCCTTTCCTGAGTAATTTAATGCCAAAAAAGGCAGCAAAGATTAAGATAAATCCCAAGATAGATAATATAGCGGCCCTTTTGCCTCTCCACCCTGCAACAAGCCGAGCATGGAGAACAATGGCGTAAATGAGCCACGTTGTTAGTGACCAGACCTCCCTCGGATCCCATCTCCAGTAACTTCCCCAGGCACTCTCTGCCCATAAGGACCCCGTGATTATCGCAAGTGTCAGGAGAGGGAACCCTATGGTAATGAGTTCATAATTCAATGCATCGAGGGTCTGGAGGCTCGGCAGTTTTCCAAAAATCCTCCCGGGGTGTTTAGACTTCACGTAGTGTTCCTGAACAAGGTACATAGTTCCTACCCCAAAGGCAAGGGCAAAAGCAGCATTGCCGAGAAAGGCAACAACTGTATGAATAGTAAGCCAGTAACTCTGAAGCACAGGGCTCAGAGGTTTTATCTCTTGTGGCAACATTGAAGATGAGAACATCAGGACAAATACAACAGGCATTACGAAGGAACAGAGGATGCTTACCTTATACCGGAATTGGAGAATGAAGAAGATTAGAACGATGCTCCAGGAGAAAAATGATGTAGACTCATGGAAATTCGTTATAGGGATATGACCCGCAGCAACATAACGATAGATGATGTTTGCGGTATGTAAGGTGAAAGCAACCGCAACAAGGGAAAGCATAAGATGTGATATGATCTTCTTGTCTTTGAAGAGCTCTATAATGCTTACGATGGTAGCTGCAAAATAAAAAATCAGGGCCAGTTCAAAAAGGATTGTTCCCATCAGAAGCAACCAAGCTGGCAATTGGTGATCTTCACATGAAGGTTGTCAGCAGCCTCACCAACATCTTTATAGGAAACACCTAACTTCTCTGCAATCATTCTCGCAGTGGAGCAAGGAAGTTTACCTCCGATAGCCTTTTTCTTGATCTCTTCTGCTACTTTTTCTTTGACTTCGGCCGGTCGCATTTTCACAGGCTTCTCCATAGTATGTAACTATAAATCTTTTGATAAAAAGAGTCATTAACTTATCAAGGCTTACAGAAACATTTTACACTATCAATTTTGAAAAACTCAATTTGAGTGCTCTTAAATTAAATATATATTGTCTTTTCATTACGGAAATGACCCCTCCTGTTTTCCTTCCTTAGCAAGGAGGAGCAAGGGGAGGTTATAATGAATAAGTAAATCACTGTTACATGAAGAAGTTTCGAAAATAGCAAAATGACAAATACAGTAATAATCCTCCTCGGGCCAACAGGGGTTGGAAAGTCAAGCGTCTCAGTCCTTCTTGCAGAGGTCCTCAATACAGAGATAATCAGCGCAGATTCGATGCAGATTTACAGACATATGAATATTGGTACTGGAAAGCCAACTGTCGAAGAAAGGACTATGGTAAAACACTACATGATTGATATCGTTAACCCTTGGGAGGCATACAGTACAGGGAAATACATAGAGGCAGTGGTACCTATTATGGAGAAACTCCACAGAAAGGGGAAAGTCCCGATAGTTGTTGGTGGCACAGGTCTTTATATTAAGGCAATGACAAGGGGCATCTTCAGTGGCCCTTCTGCCGACTGGTCATTAAGAGACAACCTTTTAGCTCTTGAAAAGGAAGAAAAAGGTTCCCTGTACAATTTTTTGAAAGACATTGACCTGGTGACTGCAGAGAGAATAACTCCTAATGATACTCGGAGGATTATAAGGGCATTAGAGGTCTGTTTAAAGAGTGATTCGAGCATGTCAGAGTTGCAAAAAAAGATGACGAAACCCCTTCCCTATGACTTTATCAAGATAGGTCTGTGTAGAGACAGAAAAGAGCTGTACCGGCTTATAGAACAAAGGGTGGATAACATGATAAGAGAAGGGCTCGTTGAGGAAGTCAAGATGGTGGTAGATATGATAGGAGACGCGGAGACGGGGAGACACGGGGATACAGAGAAAGAAAGAATCTCCGATTCTCCGAATCTCCGATTCTCCGATTCAGCCTTACCCTCGATGCAGGCCATTGGCTATAAAGAGATTGCCCTTTATCTTGAAGGAGAGATTACCTTGGAAGAGGCCATCAGGCTTATTAAAAAGAGGTCGAAGAGATATGCCAAAAGACAATTTACCTGGTTCAAGAAAGAAGAAGACATACACTGGATTGATATAACAGGTATATATGATGCCAATGAGATTTTTATGAGGACAAAGCATGTGCTTAATGAGCTATTGTATTAAACAAATTAATAGAAAGTGAAAATAGGACCACTCAAACCCTGGTAAGCCGTTGCTCACAAAGAAACATCAAAATATTTCACCCTCCCCTTTATCCCCTCCCATCAAGGGAGGGGCTACAAAAGTGAGACCTCACATCATTTCCTTCTCCCCTTGTGGGAGAGGGTTAGGTGAGGGGGATTTGAAAATTAAGGTAGTTACTCATTGGCTATTGGAATTTATTTGGTGTTTGAGATTTGATTATTGGTGATTTTGTGAAGGGTTGCAATATTAAGTAAAATACTTTATGGTAAAAAGAAAAATTAGAGGAGAAGCCCATGAGCAATGTTGCGAAGAACCCGAACCTTCAGGACAACTACCTGAATCAACTCAGGAAGGATAAAACACCTGTCGTTGTCTACCTTACAAATGGAGTGAGACTAAGGGGCGTGATAAGAAGCTTCGACAGTTTTGTGATCCTTTTGGAGGAAAATACCCAGTCCCTTATTTACAAACATGCTGTATCAACAATAGTGCCTGAAAGGAATATAGAGGTAAGGCTTGAAAGCCAGCAGCAGTAACCGCAGAAATCCAATTCCCACTGTGGACATTATCATAAAATTAAAAGGAGGGATTATCCTTATAAAAAGAAAGAATCCACCCGAAGGATGGGCTCTTCCCGGAGGTTTTGTAGACTATGGCGAGGACCTTGAGACTGCTGCTGTACGAGAGGCAAAAGAAGAAACAGGGCTCGATATCAAACTAATAAGACAATTTCATACTTATTCTGATCCAGAGAGAGACCCCAGGCATCACACGATCACTACAGTCTATGTAGCAAAGGCTCAAGGCAATGCAATTGCTGGAGATGATGCAAAAGAGGTTGGCATCTTTGAAAAAGAAACACTACCCAAACAAATAGCCTTTGACCACAGAGATGTCTTGGATGATTATTTTAGAGGGAGGTATTAGGTAGATGCTCAAAATGATGCGAAAGCATGCAAAGTATTTCTATATTCTTTTCTTTATCGTTATACTATCTTTTCTATTCTGGGGCATAGGGACTGTTGATAAAACAGGAGGACGCGGGACGTTAGCAGAGGTTGGAAAATACAAAATAACTACTGAGGACTACTGGAAGAATTATAGGAATATTTACGGCTTCTATAGAGAGATATACAAGGATAAGTTTGATGAAGAGATGGAAAAGAAGTTGGACCTGAAAGAAAAGGTCCTTGACTCAATGATACAGGAGAAAGTACTTCTTATCGCTGCAAAAGAAATGGGGATTAGGGTAAGCGACGAAGAGCTTAATGACGCAATAACACATGAGCCAGCTTTTATGAGGGATGGTGCTTTTGACAAGAATGTATATCTGAACAGACTGAGGCTGATGAGGATTACCCCTGAAGAATATGAGGATTCAAAACGCCAGGAACTCATGAACACTAAAATGAGGCATTTGATAGAGCTGTCTGTTGATGTTCCAGATATGAGTTCTGACCTGCAAAAACTGTCCGGTGACGAGAAATCGATGAAAATGCTTAGCGAAGCGATGCTGAATGAAAAGAGGGAAAAGGCAGCAAGGGCCTATGTTGAAGGACTCAAGAAGGGTATAAAAATCAAGGTTAATACTCAGCTCATTTCTTGATAGACTTCCTATTCTTAACTAATACAAGAAGGCTTAATTTTTGTCATGCTGAACGTGGTTCAGCATCTTTCAGCAATGGTTACTTTGAGACCTTGAGACAAGTTCAGGGTGACATCACGGATTAGGTTCTATGCCTCTGGTTTGAAAACCCTCAGATTTTTATAGTAATATTAACGTAGCCGAAGTGGTGGAACCTGGTAGACACGCACGTTTGAGGGGCGTGTGGGGAAACCCATGCGGGTTCAAATCCCGCCTTCGGCACCATAAGATTTGGTTAAAAATCAACTTGACTTTCTCTATGAACTCCATGTCTTTAGGTTTTTCTTAGTAGTGTATCTAACTTAAAGAGATAAATAGCCTAAAAAAGAAGCGACCTTGCTCTATGATGAGGAATTAAGAATAATGCCGTCATACAGGATGGAAACTTTATAATTAATACGTGAGTGGCCAGAGGAAAGATTGCTGCTATCACAACTAAGCTCTCCTTCTTCTGAATCTCTGTGATTTCTAATCATCATAGTAATAACTTGACTTAGATCATATCCGCCATCAGAACACCTGTCGTTCAAGCAATCAATATTAAAATATGCATAACTGTTAGGCCAAAAATTAAGAGTACGCAATACGGTAATCGGGTTTCTTTCTCCATAAGAGTTTGCCACATTAATAACGATGCTTGAAACCTTGGGAAAATGTTCAGAAATCAGACCTGAATCGAGTCTTTGTTGCATTTTCTCCATCTTTGCAGCAGTCTTTTCTCTATGTGTCATTTTTTCCTTTCAAATGCACATCCCTGCGTGCAGGGGTGTGCATTTACATAGTTAATTAGTTCTTAACCACATTGATTGCTTTGAGACCCTTTGGGCTGTTTTCAGTATCAAAGCTAACTGTATCACCCTCGGCAAGGGACTTATATCCGTTGCTCTGGATGGAAGAATAGTGAACAAATACATCACTGCCGTCTTCACTTGTGATAAAGCCGAAACCCTTGGACTCATTGAACCACTTTACTGTTCCGTTAGCCATCTTTTTACCTCCTTACTTATAAATTAAAGTCTCAGAATGAGCACAATAAAAAAGGCCACAAAGCTAAAAGTCTTCGTGGCCTTATGAGTAACAAAAACTTCTAAAACTTCACTTATATGATAACATATATAAGAATAAAAATAAAAATTATAATAGTGGTACCAAAGCACTTAGATTATGCAAGTTTTCATCCCGTAAGTACCAATGATAGCAATAAAGTTAAGGGGGGAAATGATTATGAGAAAATTGCTTCCTATCTTCATTATTGTTTGTTTTGTAACATTTTGTGTTTGTGTTCTTGCTGATGCTGGTGGATGGGATCAATGTAAGGTCTGTCACAATGGCAATTTAGCTCCAAATGAAAAAGACTTAAAAGAAAAGTATAAGACAGTTGATGAATTAGTTAAGGCTGCTAAAAGGACAGAAGACCCTATGATGGATCCTTTTAAGAAAAATGAAAAGCTTTTGAGAGAAGCTGCAAAAGATATTGGCTTGAAATAAAACTTTAGAAAGTATTACCCAGGGGGCCAGTGCATCCTGCGGCCACCGAGTATGTGAAGATGTATATGAAAAACTGTCTGTCCTGATTCGGGATTACAGTTCATAACGAGCCTGAAACCACGCTCTGCTATGCCCTTATCCTTTGCAATTTTGTTAGCAACCTGGAACAAATGTCCGATAAGGTAATTGTCTTCTTCTTTCATATCAAGGTTCGTGGAGATATGTTTTTTTGGTATTACAAGGGTATGAACAGGGGACTGGGGATTGATGTCCTCGAAAGCA
>DASPRG010000043.1:0-11219 GCA_035624555.1 Thermodesulfovibrionales bacterium | reverse complement strand
AGCCCTTTTTTTATCCAGTTTTTTTAGAGTACGGATTGCGCCTCTCCTGAAACCCTCTGCAAAGGCATTTACAGTGGTTTTATTTGAACGAAGTGATCCCATTTTGTGATATAATAATGCATGAAAACTTATATATTCAGGGTAATTATTGAGGAAGATCCTAAAGATGATAGGATGGCCTATCATGCTTACTGCCCTGCCTTGAAGGGATGCCATACCTGGGGATATACTTACGAAGAAGCTTTTAAAAATATTAAAGAAGCAGTAGAGCTTTATATTGAAGATCTCAGAGAGTCGGGAGATCCAATTCCTGAAGAAGGGGCTATAGAAATCCTGCCTGAACCTGCTGTAAGCGTTGTAGTGTGATCTTACCTAAGAATATTACTGCCAAGGAATTCAGACAAGCATTAGAAAAAGAGGGATTTAAAGAAACCAGGAAAAGGGGAGGTCATCTTGTCTTCAGACATCCAGATGGGCGAAGAGTAATACTTTCATATCACAAAAGCGGAGGCACTTTTCCACCAAAAACTTTAAAATCAATGATCCAAGATGCTGGCTGGACAGAAGAGGACTTAAGAAGGTTGGGCATTCTCTCTTAGAACAGTCTGAGTTTCTCCTGTAGATTCTTCAAATATGAAATTAAGCCTAAAAATCCTATTGACATTTATATTTGTTTGGGTTAAATTTAAAACAAATGTTTAAAACATTTGTTTCACACTCTAAAAAATTGGGTCACCTGGACACAAAGCAACAAATTCTGAACGCTGCCGAATCGCTCTTTGCCCGTGAGGGGTATCAGGCCACTTCCATGCGGGCAATTACAGAAAGTGCCAGAGTAAACCTGGCGGCAGTTAATTACCACTTCGGCTCAAAAGAGGCATTGTTTGAAGCCATCTTTGAGCGCAGGCTACGGCCACTTAATGAGGTCAGGCAAAAAAGATTAAAAGAGATCAGAGATGAGGCCAGACGGCAGGGATTAAAGCCAGGGGCAAGAGAAATCCTTCGCGCCTTTATTGAGCCTGCCTTACGCTTTAAAGAATCAAGTAAGGGTGAAGTGGATTTTACCATTCTCATTGGCAGGTCATTCATTGACCCGGACGATACCGCTCAGAAGATTTTCTTCCGTCTTATGAAGCCGGTTTCTCGGGTGATGCTTGAAATGCTAAGTGAGGCATTGCCTGAACTTCCCAGAGAAGCGATCTTCTGGAGGTATCAGTTTGTCATAGGGGCGCTGGCGCGTACCATGCGCATATATAAAAACCCAAAGTTTGAATCACTGAAGGTTAACCCCGAAACTGATGTGGACTTACTTATTGATTCATTAATTTCTTTTGCAGTAGCTGGCATGGAGACTCCAATTGGGTAAAAACAGTCTGCTGTATAATTTTTTGTTTTATGAAAACGTTTTATCTAATATAAAGGTAAGAAGTTAAGTTACATTACCCCCACCCTAACTCTCCCCCCTTGAGGGGGAGGGAAGGGAGATGGGTACCATAGGTTAATGTGTTCATATTAATTAAGAAGCAGCGAAGGGTAAAAGACCCGGAGAAGAGAATAAGAATGCAGAAAGCCACACTTTTTAATTGACTATATTGACTATAAGGTTGCTCGGGCAAGCCTTGAGAAAGCGATGGGTATGAGATGAAAAAAATAGCGATTATCAGTGCAATAATTATTGGCGTTGCAGTTGCCGGATTTTTTTTGTTGAGAGGCAGGGGAAACGAACTGCAATTCGGGACTGATAAAGTTGTCAGGGGCGATATAGAAATGGCTGTTACCTCCACAGGTACAGTAAACCCTGTGACCACTGTCCTTGTCGGGACACAGGTTTCGGGGACAATCAAGAATATTTACGTTGATTTCAACTCCCCTGTGAAGAAAGGCCAGTTGATAGCCCGGATAGACCCTGCTCTCTTTGAGGCGCAGGTGAATCAGGCGAGAGCAAATCTCTTTGCAGCGAAAGCAAACCTGGAGAAAGCCGAAGCAACACTCGTTGACACAAAGAGGACGATGGAAAGAAACAAAGAACTTTTGGCGAAAAACCTCATTGCACAGAGTGACCTCGATACCGCAGAAACAAACTATGAGACCGCAAAGGCTTCGGTAAGCGCGGCAAAATCTCAGGTTGCACAGAATGAGGCAGCCTTAAGCTCTGCCGAGACAAACCTTTTTTATACGAAGATAGAGTCTCCTGTAGATGGGATTGTCGTTTCGAGAAATGTGGATGTCGGGCAGACTGTTGCCGCCAGCTTTCAGACACCTACACTGTTCAGCATCGCACAGGATCTCACAAAGATGCAGATCGATACGAATGTAGCTGAGGCGGATATAGGGAATGTGAGAGTCGGACAGGATGTTGAATTTACCGTGGATGCTTACTCAGACATCACTTTCAAGGGCAGGGTATGGCAGGTCAGGAATGCCCCGATAACAGTCCAGAATGTCGTGACTTATGATGTAGTGATTCAGGTCGCTAACCCTGAACTTAAGCTTAAACCGGGGATGACAGCCAATGTATCCATAATAATATCATTAAAAAAGGACGTCCTGAAGATACCGAATGCTGCTCTCAGATTCAAGCCAGTCGAGAGGAATAAGACCTCCATTCAACAAAAAGGGGCCGGGGTTTGGATACTAGAGCAGGAGAAACCGAAACGCGTACCGGTTTCGATAGGAATAAGTGACGGGAGTTATACCGAACTTGTATCAGGAAAAATCAGCGAGGGACAGGAGGTAATAGTCGAATCCCTCACAAAGGCTAAGGCACCAACGCCTACAGGCCCAAGGATGTTCTAATATGCCGATTATTGAGGCAAAGGATGTCACGAAAGTCTACAGGCTTGGAGATATCGATGTGCATGCACTCATAGGTGTCTCTTTAACAATTGACAGAGGTGAATTTGTCGCAATAATGGGGCCTTCCGGATCCGGCAAATCCACTTTCATGAATATTTTGGGATGTCTCGATAAGCCGTCGGATGGTGAGTATCTTTTAGAAGATATCGATATCGGTAATCTTGACAGGGATAAACTGGCAGCCATAAGGAACAAAAAAATAGGTTTTGTCTTTCAGGGATTCAACCTTCTTCCGAGGACATCTGCCATCGAAAATGTTGAACTTCCGCTGCTCTATGACGGGATCCCTGCGAGAGAGAGGAGAGAGAAGGCATTGGAAGCTCTCAACAAAGTAGGTTTGGAAGGCAGGGGAGACCATCACCCCAATCAGCTTTCAGGCGGGCAGCAGCAGAGAGTTGCAATAGCAAGGGCATTGGTAAATAATGCACCCATAATACTTGCCGATGAACCGACAGGAAACCTCGACACAAAGACGAGTGCTGAGATAATGCAGCTTTTTGTAAAACTGAACACTGAGTCAAGTATCACGATAATACTTGTAACACATGAAAATGATATAGCGGCATACAGTAAGCGGATAATTAGATTCTTAGACGGCCGTATTATCAGTGATGAAAAAGTAGGAAGATCATGATCAACATACCTTCAACCTTAAGAATATCATTCAGGGCCTTAAGAGTGAACAAGATGCGTTCAGCCCTCACAATGTTAGGGATCATTATCGGCGTTGGCGCTGTCATAGCCATGCTTGCAGTCGGCACCGGAGCAAGTAAGAGAATAGCCGAGCAGATTTCGAGCATGGGGAGCAATCTCCTTATTATTCTTCCGGGAGCAACAACAGCAGGGGGTGTTAGAATGGGCGCCGGAACCCAACCCACTCTTACCATGGCAGACGCAGAAGCTATTCAGAGAGAATGCCCGGCAGTCCAGGATGTTGCCCCTGTTCTCAACGGAGTCGCACAGGTCATCTATGGACACCAGAACTGGTCAACGGGAGTAGTTGGCACAACTCCGAGTATGCTGACTGTCAGGGACTGGCCGCTTGCTGCGGGCAGGCCCTTCACGGAGCAGGATATCAAGAGTGCTACAAAGGTGTGTTTATTGGGGCAGACCGTTGTGGACAACCTTTTTGGAGATATGGATCCTATAGGTCAATTCATCAGGATCAAAAATCTTCCTTTCACCGTTATAGGTGTTCTTGTACCAAAAGGACAGTCTGCACAGGGCCAGGACCAGGACGATACTATTTATGTCCCGGTAACAACGGCACAGAAAAAACTTTTTGGGACATCTTTTCCGGGGATGGTGAGGATAATTATGGTAAAGGCTAAGAGTACAGAGAACTTAGCACCTGCAGAAAAACAGATGAACGAACTGCTCAGGCAACGGCACCATATCGGGCAGAAACAGGAAAATGATTTTACCGTCAGAAATCTTACCCAGATAATGCAGACAGCAGAACAGTCCACAAAAGTGATGACTTTATTGCTTGGGGCTATTGCATCGGTCTCCCTCCTTGTTGGAGGGATCGGAATCATGAACATCATGCTCGTATCGGTTACAGAGAGGACGAGAGAGATCGGAATAAGGATGGCTATAGGTGCAAAAACATGGGACATAAGACTGCAGTTCATAATCGAGGCACTTACCTTATCATTAATCGGAGGTATAGCCGGTATTATCCTTGGCATATCCGGTTCAAAAATAATATCCGCGCTCGCAGGATGGTCCACAATCATATCTCCCTTTTCAATTCTGCTGGCCTTTGGTTTTTCCGGGATAGTAGGAATATTCTTCGGATTTTATCCAGCCTATAAAGCATCTCTTCTTGACCCCATTGATGCATTAAGATATGAGTAAGCACTCTTTGGGTACTATAGTAAACGCATTAAATTTTTTACATTGTCATTGCGAGCGACAGCGAAGCAATCTCGCCTTTTCTGCAGAGATTGCCACGCACCCTTCGGGTGCTCGCAATGACACATAATTTAATGCTTCAATATAGTTTAGCTGGATTAGGATAGTGTTACATATTACCAAGTGAATGGACCTATTGGTGGGAAAAAATATCACTGATATAATACAGATGAAATTGATAGAAAAATCAAAAGCGATTAAGTTGAACTCAGGCTTTGTAAAATCTGTACAAGCGATTGCCTGGTTCATTTTATCTATTTTATTGATATCATTCCTGTCCGCTTGTTCCAAAAAAACAGGACTGCCTCCCCAGCCTTCGGTGTCGGTGACAGCCGGTACAGTTATTCAAAAAACCGTCCCAGTACAGATTCGTGTCATTGGCAATGTTGAAGCCTACTCTACAGTATCGGTTAAATCTCAGATAGGAGGAGAACTTATACATGTCCACTTCAAGGAAGGGCAGGATGTACAAAAAGGTGATATCCTCTTCACTATTGATCCGCGTCCCTACGAATCTGCTCTGAAACAGGCGGAAGCCAACCTCGCAAAAGATACTGCTCAACTCGAAAATGCGCTGGAAGAGGTCCGGCGCTATGCCGAACTTGTAAAAAAGGGCTACGTAGCCCAGGAACAGTACGACCAGATCCGCACCAACGCTGCTTCCTTTGATGCAACAGTAAACGCTGATAGAGCTGTTGTTGAAAATGCCAGACTTCAATTGAAATATTGTTATATTTACTCTCCCATAACAGGCAGAACCGGAACTCTCTTTGCTAATGAGGGCAATCTGATTAAAGCTAATGCTGATAATCCAATGGTCATAGTTAATCAGATTCAACCCATCTACGTGACTTTTTCGGTTGCTGAACAGTATCTTCCGGAAATAAAGAAATACATGTCAAGCGGAAAGGTACTGGTTGAGGCTTTCATAACAAAAGGTGAAGACAATCCCGAAGAAGGGATGCTGATTTTTGTAGACAATACAGTCGACGTTGCTACAGGAACAATTAAGTTGAAAGCTACCTTTGTCAATAAGGGAAAGCGGCTTTGGCCAGGTCAGTTCGTTGATGTAGTGATGATATTAACCACTCAACCCAACACCATTGTTATACCTTCGCAGTCGATTCAGACAGGTCAAAAGGGGCAGTATGTATTTGTCATAAAGAACGATCTCACTGTTGAAGACCGCGTTATAACTGTTGGTAGAACTATCAACAGCGAAACCGTTGTTGAAAAGGGACTTCAGGTTGGTGAAAAAGTCGTTACCGACGGTCAGCTCCGGCTTGTCCCTGGTGCAAAAGTGGAAATCAAGAATCAAGAAATCAGAAAACATTAAATGATGTTATTAAGCATATAAAAATGTATGAGATTTCAGAATTGGAGCAGAATTAGTTAATGAACATCCCGGAACTTTTCATCCGGCGGCCGATTATGACCACCTTGGTCATGCTGTCCATCCTGGTCTTCGGTCTATCTGCATACAGGCTTCTGCCGGTAAGCGATCTCCCGAATGTGGACTTTCCCACCATCCAGGTTACCGCCAGCCTGCCAGGAGCAAGCCCGGAAACCATGGCGTCGGCTGTGGCGACTCCTCTGGAGCGGCAGTTTTCTACTATTGCCGGGCTCGACTCGATGACCTCTACCAACGCTCTCGGAAATACCCAGATTACTCTTCAGTTCAATCTCAGCAGAAATATTGACGCTGCTGGTCAAGATGTTCAGGCAATGATTGCGAAGGCGGGGAAGCAACTGCCGCAGAATATGCCGACACCTCCCACATATAGTAAAGTAAATCCCGCTGACCAGCCAGTTATCTACCTTGCGCTTAGCTCACCGACACTTCCTATCTATAAAGTTTATGAATATGCTGATACCTTCATTGCTCAGCGTATTTCCATGATCAGCGGCGTTGCACAGGTGCAGGTTTTCGGCTCTCAGAAATATGCGGTACGTGCACAACTCGACCCGAGATCTCTTGCAAATAGAAAAATAGGTATTGATGATGTAGGAAACGCACTTGCGCTGGGAAATGTAAATCTTCCAACGGGAATTCTGGAAGGCCAGAAGCAGACATTTACGATCCAGGCAACTGGACAGCTTTATAATGCGGAAGCCTATCGTCCTTTGATTGTGGCCTATCGTAATGGCTCGCCGGTGCGCCTCGACGAACTTGGTAGAGTTATCGACAGTGTAGAAAACAACAAGGTGGCAAACTGGTACAATAATGAGCGGTCTGTTGTTCTGGCAATCCAGCGTCAGCCTGGCACAAACACTGTGGAAGTGGTAGATAGCATCAAGAAGCTCCTTCCGACATTTAGGGCTCAGATTCCACCTTCAGTTAAATTAGAGACGCTTTATGACCGCTCCGTATCCATTCGCGAATCAGTCAGGGATGTGAAGTTCACCCTTTTCCTTGCCTTATGCCTTGTAGTATTGGTCATTTTTCTTTTTCTGCGCAACATCTCCGCCACAATTATTCCAAGCCTTGCTTTGCCTTTCTCGATCATCGGCACTTTTGCCGCTATGTATCTGATGGGATTCAATGTAGATAACATTTCCCTTATGGCTCTTACTCTGTCGGTCGGGTTTGTTGTGGATGATGCTATTGTTATGCTCGAAAATATTGTTCGTCATATAGAAAAGGGGGAAGGAGTCCTCCAAGCTGCACTCTCTGGTTCTAAAGAAATTGGATTTACCATTTTATCCATGACCCTTTCCCTTGTTGCAGTCTTCATTCCCGTGCTCTTTATGGGTGGTATTCTTGGGCGGATTCTCCACGAATTTGCGGTAACTATAAGCATGGCGATACTAATATCCGGATTTGTCTCCCTGACGCTCACCCCAATGCTTTGCAGCCGTTTCCTCCGCCCATCGGCCACAGAGCGGCATGGTCGCTTTTATCTTTTAATGGAGCACTTCTTTGACGGGATGCTTCACACTTATGAAAGGACATTGAAATTAGTTCTTAACTACCGTAGGACTGTCCTGGCAATTACTATTATTCTTACTTTGGCGACAGGCTTTTTATTCGTACAAGTTCCAATGGGATTCCTGCCGTCTGAAGATACAGGTCAGATATTTGCCTTTACTGAAGCAGCCCAGGGCATCTCTTTTGAAGACATGGTGAGGCATCAGAAAGAACTGGCTGCCATAGTTACAAAAGATCCGAATATTGATGCCTTCATGTCCGCAGTAGGTGCAAGCGGTTTGAGCGTGGCAAATAATGTTGGGCGCATGTTCATGCGCCTGAAACCACGCAAAGAACGAAAATTGAGTGCTGACGAGATTATCCAGGAACTGCGGCCCAAGGTTGCGCAGGTTGCAGGTATACAGATGTTTATGCAGAATCTCCCTTCTATCCGCATCGGCGGTCAGTTGACGAAGAGCCAGTATCAGTTTACCTTGCAGTGCCCGGACACAGGAGAACTTTACAGGTCGGTTGTGGAGTTGGAAAGCAAGATGCGCGCATTGCCCCAGCTGCAGGATGTAACCAGTGACCTGCAGATAAAAAATCCCCAGGTCAATATAGACATCAACCGTGATAAGGCGTCAGCCCTTGGGATAACGGCTCAACAGGTGGAAGATGCTCTCTATTATGCCTATGGTTCCCGTCAGGTTTCTACCATTTATGCGCCGAATAACCAATATCAGGTTATTCTTGAACTGGAACCCATGTACCAGATGGATCCTTCGGCCCTATCAATGCTCTATATACACTCAAACATCGGCCAACTGGTTCCGTTAAATACCTTAGCGACTCTAACACAAACTACCGGACCGCTGACTGTGAATCACCTTGGCCAGCTGCCTGCTGTTACTATCTCATTCAACCTCAAGCCAGGGGTATCTCTGGGGGATGCCGTAAATATTGTGGAAAAGCTTGCCCGTGCAACTTTGCCGCAAACTGTCAGCACGAGCTTTCAGGGGACCGCCCAGGCATTCAAATCATCAACACAAGGTCTCTGGCTGCTCTTGATAATGGCTCTTTTGATCATCTACATCGTTCTGGGTATCCTCTACGAAAGCTTTATCCATCCTCTGACCATACTTTCTGGGCTTCCCGCTGCAGGTTTCGGTGCTCTCTTAACGCTCATGCTCTTTCATAAGGACCTGAACATCTATGCCTTTGTGGGTGTCATCATGTTGCTGGGGATAGTCAAGAAGAACGCCATCATGATGATTGACTTTGCTTTGGATGCACAACGACGTGAAGGGAAGCCACCCGTGGAAGCAATCTATGATGGTGCCATAATTCGTTTCCGGCCTATCATGATGACTACCATGTCTGCCCTGATGGGGACATTACCTATCGCCATCGGTTTCGGCGCTGGCGCCGAATCCCGTCGTCCGCTAGGGCTTGCTGTCGTGGGAGGGCTTGTTGTATCTCAGCTCCTGACCCTCTACATTACGCCGGTGGTGTACTATTACATGGATAAATTCCAGGAAAAGGTAAGCTCCTGGCTTAGAAAACACAAAATTAAGAAGGGATCTGAGATTGTGAAGAGCCCGACTGGAGGTTAAAATGAAATGGTTTATTCCTTTCATATTCTTTGTCATATCCATTATGCCTTTTAAAGTTGAAGCAGAGGAGATTATAAAAAAGGGTGAATCTCTCAATCTGGAGAGATGTATTGAGATAGCAGTAAAAAGACAGCCTGCTATTATTGCTGCCACGAATACAGCAGATGCAAGTCAGAGCAGGATTGGTCAGGCGAAAGCAAATTATTATCCCCAGATAGACTGGACATCGAGTGCCAGTCGAACCTCTGTCGGGCCGAGATCGTCCCTTGGTTTTCAAACGGGATCTGTAATATTTAATTCATATTCAACAGGGGTTACTCTTAACCAGAATATCTTTGATTTTGGGAAAACTTCATCGCAGGTGAGGGTTCAGAGTCTTAATCATGATTCTTCCCTCTCAGACCTTGAAAATGTGTCGGAGCAGGTAATCGTTAATGTGAAGCAGACATATTACGGAGTATTGCAGGCAAAGCGAAACAGGGATGTATCTGCTGACACGGTCAAACAGTTTGGGCAGCACCTTGAACAGGCAAAGGGTTTTTTCGAGGTTGGAACAAAACCGAAATTTGATGTGACTAAGGCAGAGGCAGACTTGAGCAATTCGAAATTAAATCTAATAAAGGCAGAAAATGCAGTCCGGATAGCAATAGTAAATCTGAACAATGCAATGGGTGTACCTGAAGCACCTGAATATATTATTGAGGACAATCTTTCGTACCAGAAATACGAAATAAGCTTTGAAGATGCGCTAACAAGGGCATACAAAAACAGGCCTGACTTACAATCAATCATTGCAAAGAGGCAGGCAGCGGAAAGCTCTGTTGAGCTCGCAAAGAAAGGCTACTATCCAGCATTAACCGGAACTGCCGGTTATGACTATGCAGGAAATAGCTTCCCACTTAAAAAAGGTTGGAATATAGGGGCAACCCTTTCGTTTCCACTGTTCAGCGGCTTTCTGACAAGTTATCAGGTAGAGGAAGCGAAGGCAAATCTGAATGTCCTGAAGGCAAATGAAGAATCACTGAAACTAACAGTATTCTTAGAGGTGCAGCAGGCGTATTTGAGTCTCAGGGAAGCAGAGGAAAGTATTCCAACAGCGGAACTTGGAGTAAAACAGGCGCAGGAGAACTTTGAAATCGCAACCGGAAGATACTCGGCCGGCGTTGGAAACCCTATCGAGGTCACTGATGCAGAGGTATTGCTGGCGAACTCAAAACTGTCTTACATACAGACCCTTTATAATTATAAGGTCTCACAGGCAAGCCTTGAGAAAGCGATGGGTATGAGATGAAAAAATATTTGTCAGAAGTATAATTCTCAAATCCAGCGATAAGAATTCTCATTGCGAGTGAAACGAAGCAATCTCGCCTTTTCTGCAGATTGCCACGCACCCTTCGGGTGCTCGCAATGACAGACAATCAATGCTTGCAATTCTTATCGCTGGATTTGGGTAGTTGTCATAGCATAGGGAGACAAAATATGCCGAAAAGCAATGACAGACTCGTAGAATTATCAAACGAGCTTGACGAAAATATCATAGCTGTCAAGGGAACGTTAGAACTTGTAGACTCGTCAGTAACAGAGGACGAGTTACATGACCTTCTTTTGAAAGCGATTGCAAGAATGGACACCATACAGAAATTGTCTCATGAGATGATTGTAGCTTTGAAAAATTTAATTGACAAGATAGAAGAAATAAAGGGCAAGAAAGAAAATATATAAGATGAAACTTTGTATCCTTGTTTCTTTCATATTTATTTTATCCCTTGTAGCTATAGCAGAAGCTGAAGAAACACTTCCCATATACAACCTTTCTGTTTTATTTGATGTAAAGAATAACCTTTTAAAAGGAACTGCACATATCACTTTCCAGGAAGACATCGGGAGAAACATTTCTACAGGAAACCTCAAAATCATATCTATAA
>DASPRG010000164.1:0-8280 GCA_035624555.1 Thermodesulfovibrionales bacterium | reverse complement strand
TCCTGAGTATTGAGCGCCCGGATATAAAAAATGACCCCTCTTGGGGAGGCCGAAGGTAACAGTATAATCTGCCTTGACGGCATCACCCATTACCTGTCCATTATCAGAAGAGATCCCTGAAGGAATATCAACAGAAATTATCGGTGTATTCGAATTATTTAGGAATCTGATAACCTCTGATAACATACCAGTTACATTTTTGCTCAGACCGGTTCCTAAAAGGGCATCGACAAATATTGAGTGCTTTGTGATGAGTGTAGAATGATGAATCAGTAAATTCTTTATGGGAGAAATATTAACCCCAAATTTAATAGCTACGTTATATTGTAAGAGGGCATCACCCTTTAGGTCTTCTGGTCTTGCTGTAAGAAATACTTTAACATCCCAGCCCTCTTTATGAAGGCTCCTGGCAACAACAAAACCATCACCGCCATTGTTACCACTTCCTGATACGACAAAGACCTTTTTGCGACCAAAAATCTCCTTTAGCCTGGAGGCGACTGATAACCCTGCTTTTTCCATAAGCACAACGCCAGTAACACCATATTCTTCAATGGTCTTTTTATCAATAAGCTGCATTTCTTCAGCAGTAACGACTTTCATCCCTTTCGACCTGTATTACTGTTCCAATACCACACACGCAACACCATATTCATACTCGTGGCTGAGACTCAGGTGCGCTTTTTTTATTAATTTCTCTTTCAAAATACTTTCGAGTTTTCCCTTGACCCGTAAAATTGGTTTTCCCATCTCTACGTTCACAATCTCTATATCTGTGAGAGATACAGGGGATACCGGCCCTATTGCCTTTATCAATGCCTCTTTCGCAGCAAAGCGAACTGACAGTGACAGATACGGTTCTTTCTTTTCGTAACAGTAAGAAATCTCTTCCTTGGTAAATACCCGATCAAGAAACCTTCGTCCCCATTTCTCCACAACCTTTTTCATTCTTTCGATCTTGACGATGTCTATGCCTATTCCGTAAATCATGAATATAAATCGCAATTTTTGTTCCATAAATCATAATCCTTTTCTAATACCAACGCAAGAGGAAAGGAAACAGGGAAGTATATCCGATTCCATAAACGAATAGGAAAATACTCTTATGGAATTGATTTTTAGTAATCTCCCCTTGCCCCTCTTTAAAAAAGAGGGATAATTTATTGCTTGACCTTGAGAAAAACTTTCAGATGCTCCCCCTTTTCTAAAGGTCTACGACTCGTAGAGGGGATGTAGGGGGATTACTAAATATTACTGTGAGGTAAAGCGGGGTGTATCTTATTTGGATGCTGATTATCAACTACAGGAGGCTATACCCAAAACTTCAAAAAACAGATAGCAAGGCTTATAGATAAGGTAAAATAACCTGTGTGACTTCAGAACAAGAGCTTAAGGTATGAACATTAACACTACAGGGAGGTGAACATGAGTATTCTGCCAGAAGGTGAACAATTAAGGAAGGCGGTCAGATGGATATCAGAAGAGCGGCAAAGCAGGGAGGATGTCAATCTTGGGAAGTTGATTAATGAGGCGTGTGTTAAGTTTGACCTATCACCTGCAGATACTGATTTTCTATTTCGGTTTTTTACTGAAGAAAAATCAAAGAAGTAAGTACCACCTGTACCTATGTCCAAGCCAATTGTTGTCATAGTTGGAAGACCGAATGTGGGTAAATCCACCTTCTTTAACAGGATAACAGGGACCCACATTGCCATTGTTGAGGATATTCCTGGTGTTACGAGGGACAGGAACTATCGTGACGCAGAGTGGGAGGGGAAAGGATTCATCGTTGTAGATACAGGAGGCTTTTATCCAGAGCCTCCTGAGGACATTTTTTTACATATCAAAGAACAGGCTATTTTTGCTATTGAAGAGGCAGACATTATCATACACCTACTCGACGGAAAGGTAGGCCTTACGCCATCGGATATGGAGCTTGCAAGGCTCCTAAGGGCTTCTGCGAAAAAGGTGCTCTGGGTGGTAAATAAGATTGATGTGCCTAAACATGAAGAGAGGATTCATGATTTTCATCAGATAGGTACTGATGAGTTATGGCCCCTTTCTGCTGAGACTGGCTATGGATATGATGATTTTATGGATAGGTTAATCTCTCTCCTTCCTTCCTATCTCGAAGAAAAGGTTGATTACCCGAAGATTGCTGTGGTTGGAAGACCGAATGTTGGTAAATCTACGTTAATCAATACCTTCCTTGGCAAGGAGAGGATGATTGTGAGCCCAGTTCCAGGGACAACAAGGGATTCCATAGACAGCATCTGCACGTATTATAGGAAAAAATATTTGTTTATTGACACTGCTGGACTGAGGAAAAAAAGCAGAATAGGTTACTCTATCGAACGGTTTTCAATGGTGAGGGCAGTCCGAAGCATAGAGAGGTGCGATATTGCCCTCATCATCATAGATGCAAATGAGGGAATTGTAGAGCAGGACCAGAGGATAGCGGGAATTGTTGAGGGTTATGGAAAAGGAGCTATCTTTCTCCTTAATAAATGGGATCTCATTGAAAGACCTGATGAAGAATATAAAAAATTAGGCAAAGAGTTGAACAGAAAGATGTGGTTTATGCAATATGCACCTTTTCTGACTATATCGGCCATAGAAAAGAAACGTATTACAAAAGTCTTCCCGATAATCGATGAGGTTATAAAAGAAAGGAAGAAAAGAATACCAACAGCAGAACTGAACAGGTTTTTTAGAGAATCTCTATCCAGATTATCTTTGCCCTCTTACAAAGGTAAACAAGTGAAACTCTATTACATAACGCAGGTCAAGACAGAACCCCCTGCTTTTGTGATCTTCACAAATTATTCTTCTGTCCTGAAAGATAGAGGCGTAAGATATATTGAAAAATCTTTAAGAGAGAAGTTCTCATTTATGGGAACTCCTATCAGAATTTATGTAAGGGAAAGAGAAAGGGGGAAAGACCGCTGAAGTATTTTAAAATCATTGCGAGGAGTTTTGTAGATTTTTTCAAGGATGGAGGGATTATGCTTGCAGGCTCCATCTCCTACTTCACCATGATGGCGATGGTGCCATTCTGTCTTTTCCTGGTAACCATATTCGGATATCTTCTCGGGCATTACTATGGCTTCTACCACTTTTTAGCGAATAAATTAATAGGTTTTTTCCCTACTATCACATCAGGGATTACAAAAGAGCTAGAGAAAATTATTGCCTTCAAAGGAATCGGAACGTTCAGCGTCATTCTTTATGGCGTCTTGTCTTATCAGCTTTTTTCGTCCATTGAAAATGCATTCAATGTTATTTTTAAAGTCAAAAAGAGCAGGCATTTCTTCTGGTCTGTTGTCCTCACAGTTCTCATCATGACATTGATCATTGCAATTATCCTCCTATCTTTTATCGCAACATCATTCATTCACCTTCTAAAGACTTTTAATCCTATGTTTTCTCAATTGGAAATAGGTTTGATAACGGGTTTTCTCATACGATATGTCATTCCTTTCTTTATCGTGCTCTTTTCCATTACAGTACTGTATATTCTTCTTCCAAAGAGCAGGGTAAAGACTTCCCATGCATTCATTGGTGCCTTTTTTACAACTGTATTCCATGAGATTGCAAAGCATCTCTTTACATTATATGTTGGAAATATCCTAAAGTATGGCACTATATATGGATCTCTTACCGCATTTGTTGTATTCTTGCTCTGGGTTTTTTATTCATCCTGCATTTTTTTAATCGGTGCCGAGGTAGTCCACAATCAGGGTCAATATAAAAAGTAATCTTCTCCTGATTTAACAGTGGAACATCTGATAACATTACCTGAGAGATGAATCTGAATAAGAAACATATCATAAGCTGGGTGCTTTTTGATTTTGCAAATTCAAGTTATTCTGCGGTCATTGCATCAGTTGTTTTTCCTGTCTATTATGTCAACACTATCGTAGGTAACAAAGAGGGTCTGGGAGATCTCTGGTGGGGAAGAGCAATATCAGTGAGCATGGCTATTGTTGCGTTGAGCTCTCCCTTTTTAGGTGGTATTGCAGATTATAGTGGTATCAGAAAAAGGCTCCTTTTTCTTTATACGTTCATCAGCGTAGGAGCCATAGCAAGCCTTTCTGTTCTAAACAAAGGAATGTTTTTTGGAGGATTTTTACTTATAGCCTTAGCCAATCTCGGCATGGAAGGGGGTCTTGTGTTCTATAATTCTTTCCTTCCCCGTATAGCCCCCAAGGAATACCAGGGACGGGTTTCTGCATGGGGATTCGGGACTGGTTATGCAGGTTCTATCCTTTCCCTCCTTTTTGCTCTTCCCTTAGTAATAAGAGGTCAGTTCGATGCCACATGGATTATGGTTGCTACTTTTTTTATGCTTTTCTCATCACCGGCCTTTCTTTTTCTACCATCAGATATCAAAGGTGAATTCTCAGCAGTTCAGGCAGGAATGAGAGGATTAAGATACACGATGAAGACATTCAGAGAAATATGGGAGAAAAGAGAGCCAAGGAAATTTCTCATTTCTTATCTCATTTATGAAGATGGTGTGAATACTGTGATAATATTTTCAAGTATATTCGCAGCCACTACCCTTGGGTTTAAGCCCCACGAGCTTATTGCCCTTTATATCATTGTCCAGTTAACTGCACTTCTCGGTGCCTTTATCATGGGAAAACCAACTGATGTATGGGGTCCTAAGAAAGTAGTTATTCTGTCCCTCCTTCTGTGGACATCAGTAGCAACAATAGCCTTTTTTATACATTCAAAGGCGCAGTTCTGTGTACTTGCATCACTTGCTGGACTTGGGTTAGGCACTGTTCAGGCAGCTACGAGGGCGTTCTATACTCAGTTTATCCCTGAAGGAAAAGAGGCAGAATATTTTGGGGTGTATTCCCTGGTTGGGAAGTCATCTGCTATAGCAGGCCCTCTAATTTTTGGTCAGGTATCGAGTGCATTTGGCAGTCAGAGGCCTGCAATCCTGTCTTTAATTGCTTTCTTCCTTATTGGTATGCTAATCCTTAAATCAGTGAGAAGTGGCGGACCTAATGTTAGATCGGATTCTTCATGACAAAAATCCCTCTCCCTTGATGAGAGAGGGCTAAGGAGAGGGTGAACCAATAAATGGCAGAGAGTTTAATTCCTTTTGCTAAGAACCTCAGGAAACGAGCAACAGATACAGAGCGTATCGTGTGGAAACATTTAAAAGCTAAGCATTTCAAAGGACTCAAATTCAGAAGGCAGCAACCTATAGGGAAATATATTGTTGATTTCATTTGTTTTGAAAAGAAGCTAATCATTGAATTGGATGGTGGGCAGCATGCAATGCTATCAGAAAAACAGAAAGATATTGAAAGGGACAAATGGTTAGAAGCACAAGGGTACAGGGTTTTACGATTCTGGGACGATGAAGTTTTGATGAATACACAAGGGGTACTTGAGGTTATAAGGACGCATTGTTTCAGTCACTCTCCCCTCAGTCCCCTCCCATCAAGGGAGGGGAAGTAAGGAAGGAATCTCCAATCAAGGGAAGGAGAAATGGAATGCTTTTACAGAAAACCCTGAAGAGCCCAAATTTATAAATACTCTGGGTTAAGCCCGATGAATATTCCACAGGCATTTGAGGAGACTGCGAAGAGGAATCCGAAGGCAATTCCCCTTGAGATGGAAGGGAGGGGATATTCCTATGAGGAAATTCTTTCTTCATCGAAATCCATCGCCTCTTTTCTTTCTGCTAAGAATATTAAAAAAGGAGACAGGGTTGCCATTTTATTAGAGGGCGGGCCTGAATGGGGAATAACATATTTAGGTATATCCTTCCTGGGTGCTGTTGCCGTCCCAATAGATATCCAGTTAAGTGAGGATGAGGTAATAAATCTTGTTCAGGACTCAGAGAGCAAGGCAATTTTTATTTCAGAAAAGACATTAAAGACTTTCGAAGCTGCAATAAATCTATTATTTACCAATAATTCCACCTCACCCCCCTTTAAAAAAGGGGGGGAGGAAGTGGATTCTTACCAAGGCTTTTCACTCCCTCATCCCTCCCTTGGTAAGGGAGGGCAAGAGGGGGAGTCTTACAAAGGGAAGACTGAAGGTAATAGCGAAGAGGATGACAAGAGTATAAATAAAAAGGAGAGAGGTGGATTTTTAATAAAAGCAATAAATATCGATAGTGAAGAATTCTTAGAAATTCTTAAATATCCTCATCTGGATTACTTCCCATCTATAGACCCGGATGACATGGCTTCTCTCATTTATACCTCAGGAACTACGGGACGGCCAAAAGGTGTAGTGCTCACCCACAGAAATTTCCTCTCGAATGTCAGGAGTATTCAAAAGGCCAAAATTATTGATGAACGCGATTGCCTTCTCTCTATCCTTCCGCTCCATCATTCCTATCCTTTTATGGTTAACTTTCTTGTACCGCTTCTCACAGGTGCAAAGGCCGTATATCTCCAGAGTCTCAAAGGGCCTGACATTTTGAAGACAATGGTTGAGAAAAATATAACTACTCTTGTCGGAGTTCCTCAACTTTTTTCAATGCTCAGGCGTGGGATACTCGATAGTCTGAGCAGAATACCCTTGCCTTTCAGATGGATTGTCCTCTTTCTCATAGGGTTTTCAGGATTTCTAAGGGACAAGTTAAGAATAAATCTCGGCAAAATAATTTTCTCAAGTGTGCATAAACGATTCGGGAAAAAGTTCAGGTTTTTTGTAAGCGGTGGAGCGAAGCTTGACCCCAGGATCTCTCAGGATTTAGAGGCCCTCGGATTTACCATGCTTGAGGGATATGGTCTCACAGAGACATCTCCTGTGATAAGCTTTAATCCGCTTAAGCGAATTAAAAGAGGCTCTGTGGGGTTACCTTTATCAGAGGCAGAAGTGAAAATAATGAACCCGGATAAGGAAGGTGTTGGAGAAATAGCAGTTAAAGGACCGAATGTTATGAAGGGTTATTACAGAAACCCTGAAGAAACAAATAAGGTTATAAGTGATGGATGGCTCTTTACAGGAGATTTGGGGTATGTCGATAAAGAAGGGTATTTATACATAACAGGAAGGACCAAAGAGGTTATCGTCCTTTCATCCGGTAAGAATATCTATCCTGAAGAAATCGAGAAACATTACCTCCAGAGTCCACTTATTAAAGAGATCTGTGTCTTTGGTATAGAGAGAAAACAAGGCATTGCCGATACCCTGCATGCTATTGTTGTCCCTCATATTGATTATATGAGGGAGAAGAAGATAGCAAACTTTAACGAGGCAGTAAAATGGCAGATTAATGCCCTCTCTGCCAAGCTCCCCCCTTATAAGAGAATCATGGGATATGAAGTCTATAAAGCTGCACTCCCCAAAACCACATTAGGAAAGTTAAAAAGGTACGCAATAAAAGATATTTTATCAGGGAAAACTGTAAAGGAAGAAGTTGAGGTATCAGAAGAAGAACTTGAGGTTCTTAAAAGTCCTACAGGGAAGAGGGTTGTAGCCTCACTGGAAAGAATAACCGAGAAAAGACCCGTACGATTAGACTATAACCTTGAGCTTGATCTTGGAATTGACTCCCTGGCACGTGTAGAGCTGATTGTTACCTTAAGCAGTGCATTTACCATAGAGTTACCAGATACATTCATGGCTGATATCTATAGTGTGAGAGATTTAATACGAAAGATCGAGACAATGATGGAGGATACCGGAGAAAAAATAGCTGGTGAAATCTCGAAGGAATGGAAAGAATTTTTCAAAACTGAACCTTCAGTCAAAGATCAAAAAGCAGTCGGTCTTGTCCAGGGTTTCTTAACAAGGTTATTTATCATTCTTGCCATGAGTCTATTAAAGCTTATCGGAAGGATCTTCTTTAAGCTTGAGGTTAGAGGGGTCGAACACATACCGCCTCCCCCCTATATCATCACTTCCAATCATGCCAGTAACGTTGACGGTTTCGTGATTGCGATAGGAGTTCCCATAAAAGCATTTATGATCCTTTACTTTCTAGGCTTTCAGAAATACTTCAGTAACTGGTTCACTTCCCGTTTTGCAAAACTCGCTCATGTGGTCCCGATTGATCCTGAGACGTATTTAAAGAAGGCACTTCAGATTTCTGGCTATGTTCTCAAAGAAGGTAAGGCATTATGCCTCTTTCCTGAAGGTGGTAGGACATATGATGGTAATCTCCTGCCTTTTAAAAAGGGTGTGGGGATACTGTCGAAGGAACTTGATGTTCCCTTAGTGCCAACCTTGATCGATGGAACTTATGAGGTTCTTCCAAGAGGTGCTCTATGGCCTAAGTTCAAAAAGATAAAGGTCACTTTT
>DASPRG010000151.1:0-4691 GCA_035624555.1 Thermodesulfovibrionales bacterium | reverse complement strand
AAAATGGGATATTCCGTTTTTATCAGGCTTCTCATTTCTTGATCCCACTTTGACCCAGATGCCCAGGGCTACAGAGCGCATATTCTTCAATGCTTCCATTACCACAGGTATGCCGTTTGATAAGTGTTCTTTTCTAAACATGGCTGGTTTTAAAGAATTATTTTTATAGACTGAAAACTAAGAGAGGGCTTTCCCTGTCCTTTTTACCGGCTCTTTCTCCCTCAATGCCTCTTTCCTGGATAGGCGTATTCTCCCAAGCTTATCGATCTCAATAACCTTTACAAGAACTTCGTCTCCTTCATTTATCTCGTCTGTCACCTTTGCTACTCTCTTATCTGATATCTGCGATATATGTAGCAAACCTTCAGTTCCGGGAAGGATTTCAACAAATGCTCCAAAATCAACGATCCTTTTTACCTTGCCGAGATATATCTTGCCGAGTTCGGCTTCAGCAGTAATACTGTTGATTATCTCCATGGCCTTTTTTGCAGATTCTCCATCCGGGGAAGCTATATTAATAAGACCACTGTCGTTTATATCTATCTTCACGCCTGTTTGTTCAACAATACCACGGATAACCTTCCCACCTGTACCTATGACATCGCGAATCTTGTCTTGTTTAATCTGCATTGTGTAAATCCTCGGCGCATATGGTGCTAGATTTTCTCGGGGGATAGAAATCGCTTCTTTCATCTTAGAAAGTATATAAAGTCTACCCTGCCGAGCCTGCTCGAGAGCCCTTTCCATAACCTCATGGGATATACCACTTATTTTAGTATCCAGCTGGAACGCCGTAATACCTTTCTCTGTTCCTGTCATTTTGAAATCCATATCTCCAAGGTGATCTTCAAGACCCAGTATATCAGTGAGAATGACAACTCTGTCATCTTCTTTTATAAGACCCATTGCTATACCTGCAACATGAGTCTTAATTGGTACACCTGCATCCATCAATGCAAGGGAGCCACCGCATACCGTTGCCATAGATGATGATCCGTTTGACTCTAATATGTCCGAGACTACCCTGATCGTATAAGGGAATTCTGCCTTCGTTGGAATAACAGCTTTGAGAGCCCTTTCCGCAAGCATACCATGACCTATCTCACGCCTTCCTGGTGATCTTAACGGCTTTACCTCGCCAACACTGAAAGGTGGAAAATTATAGTGCAGCATAAATGTCTTTGAAGATTCACCTTCAAGGGAATCAATCCTCTGTTCATCCTCTGAGGTACCGAGGGTTACAACAGCAAGACATTGTGTCTCTCCTCTCACAAAGAGAGCTGACCCATGGGTCCTTGGTAGAATGCCTACCTCACAGCTGATCTTCCTTATCTCTTCAGGCCGCCTTCCATCTACCCTGATGTTTTCATTGAGGATCATACCCCTCACAAGTTCTTTCTCTATTTCATTAAACATAGACCCTATCTCCATAGAGATATCAGTCTCTCCTGTATTTAGCTTCTCAATCGTTTCTGCGAGTATTTCATCAAGTGCTTTCTGCCTTCTCAGTTTATCAGGAATGGTAATGGCACTTTTTATTTTTACCATAGCGATATCTGTAACAGCTTTTTTAAACTCCTCATTCACAACAGGAGGCGTTACCGTCCTTTTCTCTTTAGCAACGATTGCCTGTAAGTCCCTCTGTAAAACACATAACCGCTTGATTTCCTGATGTGCCAGCCATATAGCCTCAAGGAGGTCAGACTCTGTTATTTCCTGACCCTCACCCTCTACCATTACAACAGCATCTTCAGTCCCAGCTACAATGAGGTCAAGGTCACACTCCTCAGTTTCTCTCATGTCCGGGTTTATTACAAAAGAGCCCGCGATCCTGCCGATTCTAACAGCACCAACAGGACCATTAAGCGGAATATCAGAAATAGTGAATGCAGCAGACATGCTAATGATTCCGAGTATATCAGCAATATTTTCGTCACCATATGAGAGAACATTCACAATGCCCTGGGTCTCGAAGAAATAACCCTTTGATAAAAGCGGCCTTATAGGTCTATCGATGAGACGTGAAGTAAGGATCTCTTTCTCTGTAGGCCTCCCCTCTCTTTTAAAGAAACCGCCGGGTATCTTTCCTGCTGCGTATGCTTTCTCTTGATAATCTATTGTTAGAGGGACAAAATCTAAACTCTTTTTTTCGGTCTTGTAAGATACGTCAGATACGACTGTGGCAAGAACTACGGTGTCACCGCACTGAGCAATAACTGCACCATCTGCCTGTTTTGCGATTCTGCCTGTTTCGAGTGTAAATACCTTTCCGCGAACATCAACCTCAACCTTATTCATTATTTTCTGAGTCCAAGCTGTTCAATCAGTTTTTCATATCGTTCCTTTTTTGTCTTTTTGAGATAATCAAGCAACTTTCTTCTCTGACTGATGAGCTTTAAAAGACCCCTCCTCGAGTGATGGTCACTTTTATGTAGCTTGAAATGTTCGTTGAGGTAATTTATTCTCTCGCTCAATAAGGCTACCTGAACCTCGGGCGAACCAGTATCATTATCATGAAGTTTGTATGTGTCTATTATTGTCTGTTTCCGTTCCCTGTCAAAAGTCATTTATTCACCACCTTTAAAAAGTATTTAAAAATAACACATTATCCTTTAATATGTAAACCCTTCCTCCAACCCTTACACCGTCGACTTGGATAAATCTTTTTTCATCTTCTCCTTTAAGGCTGCCTGTGCTCCTGCAAGTTTTGCAATGGGAATCCTGTATGGTGAGCAGCTCACATAATTGAGACCGATCTTATGGCAGAACTCTACCGACTTCGGTTCGCCTCCATGTTCTCCGCATATCCCTATCTTCAGGTTCTTCTTGGTCTTTCGCCCTTTCTCTACGCCTATTCTCATAAACATACCTACGCCCTCTTGATCAATGGTTATGAACGGGTCATCATCAAGTATTCCCTTCTCAACATAGTATGGTAAGAATCTACCTGCATCATCCCTTGAAAGTCCATATGTGGTCTGTGTAAGGTCATTTGTACCAAAGGAGAAAAAGTCCGCCTGAGTTGCTATCTCATCTGCTGTGATAGCAGCTCGGGTAACCTCTATCATGGTCCCAACTGTATAGTGAACCCTGATATTATATTTTTTCTGAACCTCTTCAGCTATTTCTATGACCATCTCTCTCATCATCTTCAGCTCATTCACATGGGCGACGAGGGGGATCATGATCTCAGGAATAACCTTTACCTTCTGTTTTGAGAGTTCACATGCGGCTTCCATGATAGCCTGAACCTGCATCTCATATATCTCCGGGTAAGTTATGCCAAGTCTGCATCCTCTGTGACCGAGCATGGGATTAAACTCGCGTAATCCATTGTTTCTTGCCTTCAGTTTTTCAAAAGGAACCCCCATATCTTCTGAAAGTAGTTTAAGCTCATCATCAGTCTGGGGGAGAAACTCATGGAGAGGCGGGTCAAGGAGCCTTATCGTCACAGGCAGTCCTTTCATCTCATTAAAGATACCAATGAAGTCCCCTTTTTGCATTGGGAGTATCTTTTCCAGGGCTCTTTTCCTTCCTGGTGTGTCATCAGCAAGTATCATCTCACGGACTGCCTTTATTCTCTCAGGATCGAAAAACATATGTTCTGTACGGCAAAGACCAATGCCTTCTGCCCCGAACCCTCTTGCTACACGAGCGTCATTTGGCGTATCAGCATTAGCCCATACCCCAATCTTTCTGAATTCATCAACCCATTTCATGATAGTGCCAAAATCACCTGTTAGTTCAGGCGTTGTTAGTACTACCTGACCGAGTATTACATCTCCGGTGCTCCCATTCAGGGTGATAAAGTCACCTTCCTTGATGACATGCGTGTTTACGATAAAATACCTGCCTTCCTCGTTTATATTGATAGCACCGCAACCAGCAACACAGCATTTACCCATGCCTCTCGCTACAACAGCCGCATGCGAAGTCATACCACCCCTCGCGGTAAGAATGCCCTGAGCAGCATTCATACCCCCAATATCTTCAGGTGATGTTTCTTGTCTCACTAAGATCACCTTCTCACCCATGACAGCCCGCTGCTCAGCATCTTCTGCAGTGAATACGACCTTTCCAACAGCAGCACCTGGTGAAGCAGGAAGTCCTTTCGCTACAATAGTAACCTGTGCTTTAGTATCTATAGTTGGATGAAGGAGCTGGTCAAGCTGGCCAGGGTCAATCCTCATAATAGCGGTTTTTTTATCGATAAGCTTTTCCTTAACCATATCAATAGCAATTTTAAGGGCTGATGCCGCGGTCCTCTTGCCAACCCTGGTCTGAAGCATGTAAAGTTTACCCTCCTGGACAGTAAATTCAATATCGAGCATATCTTTATAATGCTTCTCGAGCTTCTTATAAATTCTGTCAAGCTCTTTATATGCGTCAGGTAGCCTCTTTCCCAACTCTTCTATGTGAAGAGGCGTTCTGATTCCTGCTACGACATCCTCACCCTGCGCATTGATGAGACATTCAGCAAAGAATTTCTTCTCGCCTGTAGAGGGGTCCCTGGTAAAACCAACACCTGTTCCTGAACTGTCACCCATATTTCCAAAGACCATTGCCTGGACATTGCAAGCAGTACCGAGATCATCAGGAATACCATGGAGTTTTCTATATTTGACAGCCCTGTCACCGAACCAGGATCCGAAGACAGCATTAATAGCAAGCTTGAGTTGCTCATGGGGGTT
>DASPRG010000144.1:0-4882 GCA_035624555.1 Thermodesulfovibrionales bacterium | reverse complement strand
TTCTCAGCTTCTTCGAGATGCGCTTCAGCAGCCTGTCGAAGATAATCTTCAATAGGTTCTATGAGGTGGATAGAGGTCGCAGCAGCAGGAATAGACTTTGATACAAAGAAAGTTTTATCGATTACACTAAGAAATATTAATTTTGAACCTGTTTGTTTTGCAAGATCAGCTGCGTATCCAATAGATTTTCTTGCTGTTTCTGAGCCATCTGTTGCAACAAGAATCTTTGAAATCATAAAACCTCCTTTTTACATCTTAAAGTTATCTTGATTGTTCAAGAAATGATATCACAAAGTTACAGGATTAGAAATAGAGGGCGTCTTATTGATTTTTTTCATTAAAAACTGGATAATAAATCTGAATTTTAGGCTGTTTTGGGCGGATAGCTCAGCTGGGAGAGCGCAGCCCTTACAAGGCTGAGGTCACAGGTTCGATCCCTGTTCCGCCTACCACTGATTTTGCCTCAGGCAAAATCAGAGTTTTAAGCTGTGAGTTCAGGGTTAAAAAATCAATTGTCCTATAACTCTTTCACTTTGAACTCAAAAATTCATGAGTAGTTGTTAGTTTTCGCTAACAACTATTCACTGATCACTATTCACTTTCGTTGATGGGGTGGTAGTTCAGCTTGGTTAGAACGCTGGCCTGTCAAGCCAGAGGTCGCGGGTTCAAGTCCCGTCCACCCCGCCAGCTTCTTTAAAAAACTAACGCTTGTAATTCCCTTCTAAGAAATTTCTCGCATACCGCTCGACTGAGTTATCATCGCGCATAAGCGCATCAAGCCGTCTTGCATAAGCAATCAGAAGGCCCAATCTTTCGAGTATTTCTATCATCTCATTGCGGTCTAAATTTCCAAGCCTGGCAATGAGAAGGTCGCCTTTTATACTGATGTTGAAGCCGTATTCCTTTAAAATAGTGGCAATGAGTTGAACTCTCCGTGATCGTTTTACAATGTCCGTTGCTCCTCCAACAAATCGGAAATAAATATGGTTGTTCCTTGCCTTTTCACTGCAGTAACAATCAAGTATAGTGAAGTGGTACCCAAACCTGAGGTTGAGATTTAGGTATTCCCTTGATGCAACGGCAACATTGTATATTGCATTTTTCATGCTTTCTGACAATATATCCGACGTCCTAATCATGCTCGTCAGGAGATCGGCTGTTTTTAAAGAGACAGTCTGGGAATTCCATGCATCAGGATGCATCACGCCTTTAATGATTGCCTTCAGGGGCAGAGACGTAATCTCTTCAAAAGTGACTGATTTGAACTTTTTCGGTTTGTGCTTTAAGATATTTCCGGGCGAACCGTCACCACGACTTTCGGGAAGATTCAAACCGCCGCCTATATCGATCACGACGATTCCTGCAAGTATCGGGAGATCCAGCTTCGCAGAAAAGCTTCTGTCTAATTTTGAACTTTGATCCTTTGCCCTGTCGATTAGCTCCGCAATCGATTTTTCATGAATGAACCTGATAATATCATGAATGGTCTTGCATCTTTTAACTGTGAAGTTATCGTTCAACGGATCAACGAGGTTCAGTGGTGAAATATGCCTCAGCACATATCTTTTCTTACGGTATTCATAGACATCTTCCATGCTCATGTAATTCGCATAAGTGCGTTCAACAAGTTCCGGAACAAGCCCCTCATAGATGCTAATATTTCCTTCGTCATCAGCAAGTAACGTAATTTCCTGCCCATGCTTAAGCACCCTCGTTGCATTACCTGTGTTAACAACTGTGGGTACTTTGAATTCTCTGCTCAGAGAGGCCATGTGACTTGTGGGAGTTCCAATATCAGTAATGATTGCCGATACGAAAGTCATGAGGCGTACGAAATCGGGTGAGTCATGCCTTGCAACAAGAATTGCACCCCTCGGAAAATTCCTCAAATCTTCAACGTTCTCTAAAACGAATACCCTGCCTGCACCAATACCTTTCTGTACGAGAGTACCTTTATTTCTTAAGAGGATTTGGATTGAATCGACTGGATAAGACAGAACTGAGGGACTCTTTGATTTGTGATCTTCTGTTCTCATCTGCCTGGACTGTAAAATGAATATCCGTCCGTCTCTGTTAATAGCCCATTCAATGTCCTGCGGCTTCCTGAAGTGCTTTTCAATAAGCAGTGCCTGGAGAATAAGCTCGGTTAGCTGGTTGTCGGTGAGCGATGATTTTTCCCTCAGTTGATCAGGAGTTTTTATATTTTCTATCCCTCCCTCTTTTATGCTCACAGTCATGAATTCTTTTTGTCCAGACTTTCTGTCGATTATTTCAGGATTAACTGACTTTTTCACCACATAATAATCAGCATCGGTCCGACCCTCAACAACCGAGGTACCAAGTCCCCATGCAGAGTTTATTATCATTGTCTCCGTGCCGCGTGGATTGGCGGAATATATTACTCCGCTGGTTGCAGCGTTTACCATAACCATACATCCAACTGCCATTTTTAATTTACCAATGTTATACCCCAAGCTTCTTTGATATGTTAGTGAGTTGACAGAAAAGAGGCTTGCAACGACTCGTTTATACGCCTCTTTAACAGCGTAGCCTTTAAGAGGCACATTGAGTATGGTCTCGAACTGACCAGCAAAGGAAAATTCGCTGTCTTCTTCTTCAGCACTACTCCTTACTGCGACGAAACAATCTTCTCCGCATCTGGTAGTGAGCTTTTCAATTGCAGCGTCGATACTGATATCAAGAGCAGGAGGAATCTGTGCATTGATAACTAAATCCCTCAATTCATCGAGCAGCAATTCATCGCGGCCGGAAACCTGCTGCAGGGACTCAATTCTTCCACCGAGACCATTGAATAGTATAAATTCATCAAAAGCATGAGTTGAAATTACGAATCCATCCGGGATACTAACTCTTAAGAAGTTTTTCAATTCAGCCAGGCCTGCATTTTTCCCCCCAACATCGGGATACATATCCCAGGTAATATCTTCATAAAAAATAATGTTCTCACCCGTTTCCGATTTCAGCGATACATCTGAGAGTGCATTCCTGATCTGGCTGTCGATATGCTTAAATACGGCATGAAGTTGCAAGTACTTATTTCGTGTGAGAATATCAAAGTTTACTATTGAGCCGGAGATTGCTTCAAAAAGTTCTTCATATACTCTTTTCATATAAACAATGTCAAAGAGATAATCTCCTCCGAGCTTTTCGCCCATATCTGTAATGATCTCGATTGCCCGGTTGTTGGAATCAAGAACATCCTGGAACTGCTTAAAGAATATTTCAAAAGGCGGGTGCTTTACCGTATCTTTTCCTAACTCGAAAATCGATTTCAAATGACTGAGGAAACCTTTAATCATTACTTGTTCAGTGCACGCTTTATTGACGCCTTCAGCTCGTTTATCCTCACGGGTTTCGGGAAGAAGTCATGAACGTCGCCTCTTAATGCTTCTATAGCTGCATTGAGATTGGCAAACGCTGTGATCATTATAACCTTGGTTTCAGGGTAAAGCCTTTTGACTGTCCTGAGGACCTCCATGCCGTCTATCCCTTTCATCTTCAGATCGGTAACAACAAGGTCAAATTTTTCTTCTTTCAGGCGTGCAAGTGCAACCTCTCCGTTCAAAAATGTCTCGACGATATAACCTTCCTGCTCGAGTGCCATTTTCGCCATGTCGCCGACTATCTTTTCGTCATCGATAACCATAATTTTATAATTTCCCATCTTTTCCTCCTACTTTTTGTGAACTGGCAACTCTATGGTGACGATAGTACCGACACCAAAAGTGCTTTCAACCTTAATATTACCTTTATGGTTTTTAATAATTCCATAGCTTACCCACATGCCAAGACCCGTTCCTCTTACTCCCTTTGTGCTGAAGAAAGGGTCAAATATATACGGTAAAAATTCCTTTGGTATTCCCTTCCCTGTATCCCTGACATCTATTTCTACGGTATCTTTTCCCGGCCCGGATCTCGTCTCAATGAAAAGCCTGCCGCCCGGTGACATGGCCTGGACGGCGTTCAAAATGAGATTAACCAGTACCTGTTGTATCTGGTTTTCATCAATAAACACAGGAGGGATATCCGAACTAAGGACCAGCTTTGTCTCAATATTCGAAATGTGAAGGGTGTTCTGCATGAATTTCAGAGATCTTCGTATGTTATCGTTTATATCGGCTTCTTTCAAGTTGGCCTCTTTTGGCTTGGAAAAATCGAGGAGATTCTTCACAATTTCTTCTATTCTCTTTGTCTCCTCTGCCACCTTATTCATAAGCTCTATCCTGCTTTCATTGTTTAGTTGATCATAAAGTTCCACAAAATTCTGCGAGATCATCGAAATATTGTTGAGAGGATTTACCAATTCATGTGCAACCCCCGCAGTGAGGATACCTAATGATGCAAGTTTTCTAGACTGTAAGATCACTTCTTCGCGGGTTTGGAGTTGTTCAGACATGTAATTTATTGCTTTGATAACGGAACCGAATTCATCATTCGATTTTATATCTTCGATTTTGCTGAAATTCCCATTCGAAATAGACAACGCAACTTTTTCTATCTCCCTCAACGAATTCAAAATCTTTTTTGAGACGAAATGACCCACTGCAATAGCAATAAAAAGTATGCCCCAGAATGATATAAAGAGAAATTTCTTTGAGCTTAAAATAATATCATTCACAAGTTTTCTTTCTATATGGGTAATACTCTTAGAAAACTCCCTTAATTGCATGCCCTCGGTCCTCAACTCCAATTCAAGCTGCGCATTATTCCCCTTGTTCGATTTTATCTCTTCGATTACTGCTGAATATTTATTCAGATGGATATTGAGCTGCTCCAAGTTGCTTTTGCCGATAGCGCGGGAAATATCAACTTTCATCTCATCGATGGTTCTCCTGGTGCTATTTATCATATCGGTGATTTC
>DASPRG010000133.1:0-6324 GCA_035624555.1 Thermodesulfovibrionales bacterium | reverse complement strand
GGTACCCATCTCATTGGCTATAATATGAGCTAATGTTGTCTTTCCAAGTCCAGGCGGGCCATTAAACAAAACATGGTCTAAAGGTTCTTCCCTCTTCAACGCAGCTTCTATAGCAATCTTTAATGTTTCTACGATTTTATCTTGCCCTGTATACTCAGAAAGCCTTTTGGGTCTTAAGGTTAAGTTATTATCTTCATCTAACGAACTATTTTCTTTTAAAACATCAGGAATTTTATTTGATTCTTCGTAAATCATTTGTTTTGACCTCTATATACTTCCTCAAATAATTCCTCAGATGAAGTTATACGTGGATTCCGTTTCATGGCTTCTTCTATCATTTGACGTGCTTCTATAAGTTTATGGCCTAACTGCGTTATAAGAACATCTTCGACTTCCTTCCTGAAATCTTCTACAACTTCAGCCGTTACTTCAATTTTAGGCATCAATGCATACATTGCTACCTTTCCCTTAAGAGTAGCAATAATTTTTTCTGCTTTTCTTTCTCCGATGCCTTTTAACTGTCTTAAAGCTTTAGAATCTTTTTCCTCAATAAAACGAGCTATATCTCCAACAGGTCTTATTAGAGCCTTAATAGCAGCATTGGGGCCTATATCTTCGACAGAAATGAAAAGCTCAAAAAATTTTTTGTCTAATGGATGTTTAAATCCTACAAGAATTGGTTTCGGTTGTCTTTCTGTCTGGTTATACGAGATATGCAATTTTAATTCTTTAATTCCCTTCTTTTCATCTTCTTTAATTTCGTTTATCAAATAAGCCGGGATTAATATGTCATAACCGATCCCGCTTACTAACAATGTAACTCGGTCATCAAACGTTTCTATTAATTCTCCTTTTAGATAAGATATCATCTGCTCTTCCGTGGATTTTTTCTATAAAATGCAGTCAAGGCTATAGCCAACGCATCCGTAGCATGAAAGGATTTAATATCAGTCATTTTAAGCAATTTCTTTATAGCTTCCCTTACCTGACGCTTATTTGCCCCTCCATATCCAGTTAAAGAATTTTTTACTTCTTTTGGCGTAATTTCTATCATCGAGACATTATTTTGAAAAACAGACAGATATATGATACCTAATACTCCTCCTAATAATATACCAGCCTTGGGATATCTAACCAAAGAAAATACATTCTCTATTGCAATTAAATTTGGATTTATTGAACGTATAAGTTGATTTATGTCTGAATAAATTTGGGATAATCTGTTAGAGATAGGTTCTCTTGAAGACGTCTTAATGTAACCACATTTAACTATTGATGGTGTGGTTTTATTACATCTAATTGCACCAAAGCCCGTGCTCGCTAAGCCTGGATCTATGCCGAGTATAATCATGCAGTGAATGCTATTAAGAGTCTCATAATTGTATAGACATTATTTAGAAAATCTCCCCTCGCCCCTCTTTGCCAAAGAGGGGTATTATTCCTCCCTTTGGCAAAGGGAGGTTAGGAGGGATTTTACAAATCTATGTATTAACTATTTTGTGACTGTTAATAAATCTATGTTTAACATTACACCCGGGATAGTAAGGCTATTTTTTCCTTGGTGCCTCAAAGAGTATCTCTTCTACCATCCGGCAGAGGACATGTCCGAGGGTTATATGGGTTTCCTGTATCCGAGGGGTTTTGTCAGATGGAATGATGAATGCATACTGAGCCTTTGATGCAAACTTATCTCCTCTTAATCCGGTGAAGGCAATGGTAATCAATTTCTTCTTTCTTGCAACATCAATAGCTTTTAGGACATTAGGTGAATTCCCGCTTGTACTGATTCCAATGACAACGTCGCCCTCATCTGAAAGGGATTTAAGCTGTTTTACAAAGATTTCACTGAAGTCATAATCATTGGCAATTGCAGTGATTACTGCCATGTCAGTGTTGAGTGCAATTGCCGGAAGACTGGGGCGTTCTTTTTGAAACCTATTAATGAATTCTGCTGCAATATGAGAGGCATCAGTTGCACTCCCACCATTACCAAAAAGGATTAATTTTTTACCCTTATTGAATGCATTAGCAATAACATTCGCAACCTCTATGATCGTGTCAACATTTTCCGCTGCAAATCTCTTTTTGACTTCGATGCTTTCTTCGAAGACTTTTAATATTTTGTCCTTCATAATAATTTATAGCTTTCAGCTTGTCATCTCTATTTTTTATTAGGGTAACCCAAGGTGATTATTATGTCAATCTCTAAAATAGTTAAAAGTTTGGAGATTATCTATAGGGGATAAAAACTACATCTCTTATCTCTGATGCAGGTCCTTCCTTCGATGGACCAAGAGCAGTAACCCTGTAGTTTCTCTTTGTTAATGGTTTTTCATTATCGAAGTAAGCAGGTACAGATATCTCTCCGATAAATACAAATCCTTCTTTTTTATCAGTCTCTCTATAAACCTTATAACCTGCTACCCATGTCTCAGGAGACTCTTTCCAGATGAGATATACCCCTTCTTCATTAACTACTGCCTGCAATCTCTCTGGAGGAGATGGCACAAATTCTGAAGGGTTTATCTCGAGTTCCTCTGACGCAGATCCTTCATCCCATATATCTCCTCCCCTCAGACTCCTTATGGTGTAATAAACAGTCTTTCCTATATCAAATCTATCTGTGAAAGAGGTCCCCTTAATTGGTTCCTTATTGAGAGGCATGAAAGAGTATAGTCCTTTCTTATTACTCTTATAGATGTTATAGAGGACTCCACCACCTATGTCTTCCCATGTAAGTGTCAGTGAATCATATACGACTTTAAATAAAAGCTTGCTGGGAGGTGCTGGTAGATCTTTTGGTTCTACCTCGATGACATTCGAGTCATTGCTCAAAACATTCCTTAAATTCTGGGATATAATCTTATAGGTATATGTAGTTCCTATCTTAAATTCCTTATCACTATAAGACCGCTTATAGGGCTCAAGGAAGATCCTTTCAAAATCCCCCGCTCCTCCCTTTGACCCCTCTGTATCTCCCCCTGGTGACTTCATAAGGTAAAATCCCTTTATTGCTTGTTCCTTATTTTTTGGGAAATCCCACAATAAGATAATCTCAGATTCTCTGTGGATTGCCCTCAGATTTGATGGCGGATCAGGCTTTTCGTATGATTTCAGAGTGGGCTCGCCTTTCTTGCCGCATGAGACTACTAAAAGACAAACAATAAGAAAGAAGGGGAGAAGCGAAGAAACAGAGAAACGGAGTTTAGTAACGTCACCGAGTCTCCGTGTCACCGAGTCTCCTCATATGTTTTTTTATCTGTTTTTTGACCTCTTCAGGCGATGTGCTACCTGCAGATTTTTTCCCCCTAACTGACTCCTCTGGCTTCAGGAAAGAATAGATGTCCTCTGAAATCAATGGAGAGAATTTATTCAATTCCTTCAGGGTGAGTTCCTCAAGTTTCTTCTTTTTCCCGATACAGTAGAGAACAATCTTACCTGTAACCTCATGTGCCCTTCTGAAAGGTAAACCCTTTTTGACTAAGTATTCAGCCACATCAGTTGCAGTAGAATATCCCTCCTTGGCAGTTTCGTACATCCTGTTTATGTTGAATTTTATTACTGGTAACATTTCATTCAAGACATAAAGACAGGATTTAACAGTATCGACAGTATCAAAGAGCGGTTTCTTATCTTCCTGTAAATCCCTATTATATGATAGGGGTAACCCCTTCATTATTGTCAGAAGAGAAAAGAGATTACCATAGATCCTACCAGCCTTTGCCCTGACAAGCTCTACCACATCCGGATTTTTCTTCTGGGGCATTGCGCTTGAACCTGTTGTAAATGCCTCGGGCAGCTCAATGAATCCGAATTCCTCAGTTGACCATAACACAAGCTCTTCAGCAAGCCGCGAGAGATGCATGATGAGTATAGCCGCATTCGACAGAAACTCGATAACGAAGTCTCTGTCAGATACAGCATCAATACTGTTTTGAGAGACATCATCAAAATCAAGAAGTCTTGCTATATAGACTCTGTCAATGGGAAAGGTCGTACCCGCGATTGCAGAGGACCCCAAGGGAAGGATGTTGATTCTTTTACGTGTATCTTTCAATCTTTCTGCATCTCTCTGCAGCATCTCAACATAAGCAAGGAGATGATGGGACAACAGTATAGGCTGGGCTCTTTGTAAATGTGTATAGCCGGGCATTAATGTATGAAGATGTTTTGCCGCAATATTAAGAAGTGTCTTCTGGAATACCTTTATCAATGACCTTATCTCTTCTGTTTCCTCCCTCAGATACAACCTGAGATCAAGTGCCACCTGGTCATTTCTTGATCTTGCTGTATGGAGCTTCCCACCCACCTCGCCTATCTTTCTTATTAAGGCAGCCTCGATATTCATGTGGATGTCTTCAAGGTCTTCTCTGAACCTGAATTTTCCATTCTCTATCTCTCCTGCAATCCCTTTGAGGCCTTTTATAATCTTTTCAGAATCTCCTTGAGGGATGATGCCTTGTTTCCTGAGCATCTTTGCATGTGCGATGCTTCCCTCAATATCGTACCTCCAGAGGCGGTTATCAAAAGATATGGATTCTGTGAAGTGTTCAGCAACCTCTGATGTCTTTACTTTAAATCTTCCTGCCCATGGTTTTTTCATAACTCTTTCACCTGAGCAAATAATCTATTTTTAAATTGACAACCCATAATTTCAGAGTATAATATACCAAAATTCGAAGAAAGATTATTCACAAATCTACGAGGCAACTAAATATATCCCGTTCATTCTGTGTCTTTTCACGATCAACAGTTTTCTCGACTTAAAAAGAGGGTTTTAATTTTGCAAATAAAGTGTCATCGATTGGAAATGTCCGTATGTAATACACTGAAGGAGACACTCGAAAAGATAAGGAGGTAAAGGATGTCAAAGACAGAAAAAAATCTTCAGGAGGCCTTTGCAGGAGAAGCACAGGCAAACAGGAAATATCTTGCCTTCGCTAAAAAGGCGGAACAGGAAGGATACAAGCAGATTGCAAAATTATTCAGGGCTGCAGCAGAGGCTGAGACAGTCCATGCACACAATCATTTAAAGATACTCGGTGGCATTAAGAGTACAAAGGAGAATCTTGAGGAAGCAATCAGCGGAGAGTCCTATGAATTCCAGAAGATGTATCCCCAGATGATAGAGGATGCAAAGGCAGAGGACAAAAAGGGTGCGCTGCAGAGTTTTAGTTATGCAAACGAAGTAGAAAAAATTCATGCTGCTCTTTATAAAAAGGCCCTTGAAAATCTTGGCAAAAACCCAGAAGTCGATTATTATGTATGCCAGGTCTGCGGTAATACTGTTGAAGGAGAACCTCCAGATAAATGTCCTATCTGTGGGGCTCTAAAAAAAATGTTTAACAGGATTGCATGATGTCCTTATTTCTCTTTTGAGATGACTTCCAGCATAGATGAAAGGAACAAAGGGTTAAAGCGTTGAGGTCAAAAGGGATGGTGAATATGCAGAAAATATTGAAATATGGAATGACTTCCTTTTTAATCCTGTTTATGTTTTCCCCGAGGGGCATTGCTTCATCAGAAGAAAAAGCAGATGTAATTTCACAGGCTCCACTCAGTCCACAGACTCAAACCTGTATCAGTTGTCATGACAACTATACACCAGGAATTGTAAAAGACTGGCTTTCGAGCAGACATGCAAAGACAACTCCTTCAGAGGCTTTGAAAAAACCTGCTCTTGAGAGAAGAATCTCTGCTGAGAGTCTTCCAAAAGAGCTGTCAGAATATGCTGTAGGTTGTTATGAATGCCACAGTCTGAATCCTGAAAGTCATAAAGATAATTTTGCACACCTTGGTTTCAATATAAATGTCATTGCCAGCCCTAACGACTGCAAGGCATGTCATCCCACAGAGGCAAAACAATTTTCAGGGAGCAAAAAGTCTCATGCCATCAAAAACCTTATGGAAAACTCTATTTATAAAACATTAGTAAATACCATAACAGGTGTTAGACAAATAGACAACGGAAGGATAGTATCAGGAAAGCCTTCTGAAAGTACCCTACATGAGACATGCCTCGGATGCCACGGCACAAAGGTTGAAGCAAAAGGCACAAAGAATGTCGCCACAAAAATGGGAGACATTGTAGTTCCTTATCTTACAAACTGGCCAAATCAGGGTGTTGGAAGAGAGAATCCCGACGGGAGTTTTGGAGCCTGTACTGCCTGTCATGCAAGACACGGGTTCTCGATCGAAGTGGCAAGGAAACCCTATGCCTGTGCAGAGTGTCATCTTGAGCCTGATGTGCCTGCGTGGAACATTTACAAAGAGAGTAAACACGGAAATATTTTTCTTTCAAAGTACCATGAATGGAGATTTGAC
>DASPRG010000128.1:0-6407 GCA_035624555.1 Thermodesulfovibrionales bacterium | reverse complement strand
TCCTGTTGAATACAAGCTTGCCTGTTTGAGAAGCAGGATCAACACAGAAATAACCCTGCCTCTCAAACTGATACTGATCCCCTGGTTCTGTATTTGCGAGACTTGGCTCAACTCGGCATGAATTCAATATCTCCAACGATTTCGTATTAATATAAGCTTTGAAATCAAGTCCACCCTCTTCATCGCCTAAGTCTGGTTTCAGTAATAAATGATCGTATAAACGCACTTCTGCCTCGAACGCGTGGGCAGCAGAAACCCAGTGCAGAGTTGCTTTGACCTTACGTCCGTCTGGTGCGTCTCCCCCCCGTGTCTTTGGGTCATAGGTACAGTGTAACTCAACCACTTCACCGGTTCTCCCATCCTTAACCACATCAACACATTTGATAAAATATGCGTATCGCAGCCTCACCTCACGCCCAGGAGCCAAGCGAAAAAACTGCTTGGGTGGGTCCTCACGAAAATCTTCCTGCTCAATATACAGTACCCGTGAAAAGGGAACCTTCCGTGTCCCCATACCGGGATCCTCAGGATTGTTTATGGCCTCTAACTCTTCCACCTGGTCTTCTGGATAATTGTCGATAACCACTCGCAGAGGCCGCAGTACAGCCATCACTCGTGGAGCCCTTTTATTCAAGTCTTCGCGTAAACAGTGCTCAAGTAGTGCAATATCCACAAGACTGTCCCTTTTGGCTACTCCAATGCGGTCACAGAAATCTCTGATTGATTCCGGTGTATAGCCCCGTCTCCGGAATCCGGCTACAGTAGGCATCCGTGGGTCGTCCCATCCATTTACATATCCTCCTTCTACCAAACCTATGAGCTTTCGTTTACTCAATACAGTATGACTGAGATTGAGGCGGGCAAATTCTATCTGTTGAGGATGATAGACCTTTAATTCATCGAGGAACCAATCATATAGCGGGCGATGATCCTCGAATTCCAGCGTACAAATAGAATGGGTAATTCCCTCGATAGAATCAGAAAGGCAATGGGCATAATCGTACATTGGATAAATGCACCATTTATTGCCTGTCCTGTGGTGTTCTGCATACATGATGCGGTACATGACAGGGTCTCGCATATTGATATTCCCTGATGCCATATCAATTTTTGCCCGAAGAGTACGTGAGCCTTCCTCGAATTCACCTGCCCTCATACGCTCAAACAAATCCAGATTTTCTTCGACTGAACGATTACGATGGGGACTTTCCCTCCCGGGTTTAGTCAAGGTGCCACGGTATTCTCTTATCTCATCTGCACTCAGGTCACAAACATATGCCTTACCAGCTTTGATTAACTGGACAGCATACTGATAAAACTGCTCAAAATAGTCCGAGGCATAATACAACCTGGTATCCCAGTCGAAGCCAAGCCACTTTACATCCTCTTTGATTGACTCCACATATTCAACTTCTTCTTTCGTTGGATTGGTGTCGTCAAAACGGAGATTGCATAGTCCTCCGAATTCGGCAGCGATACCAAAATTGAGGCATATGGATTTCGCATGCCCTATATGCAGATAACCGTTTGGTTCCGGTGGGAAACGGGTATGAACCCTAGCACCGTATTTATTGGTCTTCAGGTCTTCTTTTATGATCTCTCTGATAAAATCAGATGGCTTAGAACCAGTTTCATTCATGATCTGAATTCACTCCAGCAGTTATAAGGCTTTTGATACCTTATCTCCAGTTTTCTATTTTTAGTCCGCTGATCCTTTTAAAATGCTCGATATTATTTGTTACAAGGGCAGCATTGTTTACCAAGGCAATACTTCCAATAAGTAAGTCTGCGTCATCGAGCACCTGGCCTTTTGACTCTAACTCAGCCTTTATCTTTCCGTATAGAGATGGAATACCACTAACTGTATGAAGTGTCTTTATCCTTGTTTTTAATTCCTCTACTATTGCTAAATTCTTATCTTTCTTCACAGATTTATAAGCACCATAAAAAAGTTCACATTCAGTGATAACAGTGATAAAGATATTTCCCAGCCCATACCTGATTATAGATCTTTCAATATTCTCATTACCTTTTAACCAGTATATACAGGTGTCTGTATCAAGGATAAATTTGTCCATTTCAGTTCTTCCGCTTCGTAAACCATCTTCTATGAGTCTTGATATCCCTTATGATTTCTTCAGCCGTTCTCTCATCATTCCAGCTACCACAAAGACCAGTCTTCTTTTTCGTGGGTACTTGCTTCTCTTGTGTATACAAATAATCATTAATAAGCTCGGTAATAATATCTTTCAATGTCTTATGGTTCACAGCAGCTTTCTTTTTAAGTTCTCCGTGCATTTCGTCCGGAAGTTCTACAATTAACTTCCCCATATTTCTCACCTCCTAAATTTATAGAATATGCAATATTTAAATATTTGTCAATATAAGACCAGCAGCAGTTACTATCTGGGTATAGACTTTGCGTTCAGGTGTGAAGGGGGGAACAGGCTAAGTGGAAAGTGTTCCACCTGATGGAATGGTTTGCCTTCTGTTCCCCTCTTTATTTATTCATCTTTAATATGAGATAGTTTGGATCTTGCGGCTGTTATTATGATGTTAATTTCATATTTGTAAGAATCGGGTAAAGAATCCTTTTCTTTTTCTAAAGAATCTATTGCCTTTATTAATTGAGCTTTTGATATACTGTTTAACTGTTTTTTTAGACAACCATTATGACCAATAAGTATATCTCCAATGATTTGTAAATTATTATGAATTGAGTTTATATAACCGTATTCTTCTTTTAAATCTTTGTCGTCCATACAAGTCCCAATCTTAACGTTTTATTTGCTTTTGAGTCATGTTGATGCTTACGGTTCTCACAAACTCTGATGTTGCAGGGTTATCCGTAAAACGGTTGCTTTTTCGTATTGAATCCTCTATCATGGCTCACTCCCCATTAACTCCACTATTTAATAGCACCTTATCTTTCTCTCAAGTATAAGGGGAGGGTAAGGGGAGATTAAGGCAAACACCGCAGAATGTTGGGGTAACATTCTGCTCAAGAGGTGACTTGTGTTTACCTGGGGTAAAGAATTACCCTCCCTTCTATATTTATACAACATCCATTAAAGAAATTTAATACTAAATAACTGCCATGAAATTACGAGTAAAAAACTGGTATTAAGTTAGTGATAAGAGGTAGGATTTGAGGTTTGTTTTTTTGTTCTTTAACCCAAGTTTCTTTCTGATATTTTCCCTGTGAAAGGCGACGGTTTTGGGGGAGGAATTTATCACCTCGGCAATGTCTTTGCTCGTTTTGCCCTGTCGTAGAAGATTTGCTACCTGAATCTCTGTGGGAGTAAAGTTCAAAAATTTGGAAGACAATCTATGTGAAAATGATGAGGTAATATCATTTAGATTTGATTCCAGGATAGTTATATAGGTCTTTTGTTTTTCATCTAATACAACCTTTTTAAATTTTTCTAAATAGGGGGTAACCAGTTCTTTTATGTTTAACAATATCTTCTCTTCAAGCTCTGTTTTGTCCTCTTCCCTCCTCTTCAGTAAGACTTTCAATGCGATATTTGCTTCTTCAAGGTTATGAGTTTTGATTTCCAGTTCCTGCTCTCTTTGTTTCAGTACCTCTTCGGCCCGCTTGCGCTCGGTGGTATCCCTGAAAATACCCGCAAGATAGGGTTTCCCAACTACTGTTATTGGAAATGCCTTAATATCTGCATAAAAGACACTGCCATCTTTTCTCTTTATCGGAATATCCCTGGTCAACTCTATTTCTTTTCTTGATTGTTTCTCAAACTGTCCTATGACATAAGGGAGGTATTCCTCAGGATGGATATCTATTACCCCCATGTCCTTTATTTCTTTTAGAGAATAACCCAACATCTCGCAAATCATCTTATTACCCATATAAAATTTCTTGTTTTCAATATCTGCAATAAGTATCCCATCTGCAGCATTATCAAAAACTGTTTTATATATTTCAGATAATTCTTTTGTCTCATTCTTATCTTTCATCTTCTGCACATCTTAACCTCCGAACCTACTCAGGACTACTTTCACCCTATTGTCTCTATCGCCCTCTCTAACCTTTTTAAGACCTTCTCCTTACCAAGTATCTCAAGCACCTCGAATATCCCTGGACTCTCTGCCTTGCCAGTAACAGCAACACGAACAGGCTGAGCAAGGTTGCCGAGCTTAATATTGTGCTTTTCAACAAGAGATGCAAAAGCCTTTTCAATCTCTAATGCAGTAAATTTATCGAGTCTTGATAATTCCTCTTTCACATCTATCAGATAGGGAAGGCTATTTTCGTTAAGGAATTTTGTTTTTGCCTTTCTATCGTATTCTATATCTTCTGTTATATAGAAACGCAAACCGTGTGTAAGCTCAACCAGAGTTTTTGCACGCTCTTTCAAAGTATCAATAGCTTTTGATAACCATTCTTTATCCAATGTCTGGCCTTCATGGATAACGTTTTCTCTTATGAGAAACGGCATGACTAACTTAACAAGTTTTTCTGACGGAGAGTTTTTGATATACTGACTGTTGAGCCAGAGAAGCTTTTCGGGATTAAACACAGCAGCCGATTTCCCGACATCTCCCAAAGAAAAATATTCTACCATCTCATCTCTGGTAAAAATCTCCTGATCGCCATGTGCCCATCCAAGCCTGGCAAGATAATTAATAAAAGCATCAGGAAGATAGCCCGTTTCTTTATAAGCTGTCACCGAGGTTGCACCATGTCTCTTGCTCAACCTTGTCTTGTCAGAACCCAGGATCATCGGTAAATGCGCAAAAGCAGGGATTGTATAGCCAAGGGCTTTATATATATGAATCTGTTTCGGCGTGTTATTCAGGTGGTCATCCCCTCTTATGACATGGGTAATGTTCATGTCTACGTCATCGACAACAACGCAGAAATTGTATGTGGGAGTCCCGTCAGAACGAACAATGATAAGGTCATCAAGTTGCACATTATCGAACACGATTTTGCCTCTGATCAGGTCATCGACAACAGTCTCTCCTTCCTGAGGCATCATGAATCTTATCGCAGCATTCTCACTTTGAACCCTTGAATCCTCGGCACCTTGAATCCTTCTTATATTCCTGCACCGTCCATCATATTTCGGTGATTTTCCCTGTGCCAGTGCTTCCTGTCTTCTCTTCTCAAGCTCTTCAGATGAACAATAACAATAATATGCCTTTCCTTCCTGTAAAAGCTTATTGGCATAGCTACTGTAGATATCAAACCTGTCCATCTGCCTGTATGGACCTTCATCCCAGTCAAGACCAAGCCATTTCATTCCTTCAAGAATGGTTTCTATATATTCCTCAGTCGAACGTGTCCTGTCAGTGTCTTCAATCCTGAGTACAAAGTTGCCTTTATGATGTCGTGCAAAAAGCCAGTTAAAAAGTGCTGTGCGAGCGCCTCCTAAATGAAGATGCCCTGTCGGACTCGGCGCAAACCTCACCCTGATCTTATCTGACAAAAATGACCTCCGTAACGTAAAAACTGACTCATGAATATAACAGATTCAGAATATAGGTTCAAATTTATGGATAGTTGGCTGGAAGACAACAAAGGCTGTGGATCTCATTTCCCTATTGCAAAAAGCTCTTCATTTAGAAGAGTCCACTATATCAATCTGGCGTTCAAAGGTAGGGGTGTCGGCGTTTGGGTCTTTTTGTTTGGCGGAATGAATTCGGTCAACAACTGCGTATAAAAACTGCCTTGCTAAACACCTATGGTCTTCAGCATCTCCATCTCTTTACGTAGAATGGTATTTATAACCTTGTTGAGTTCAAGTTTTTTCTTAGATGCTGTTTTACTGAAAAATTCTTTGACTTCTTTATCAAGATATACTGGGATTTCAAGTTTTTCTATTGGTCTGTAAAATTTTCCCTGTACGGCTTTCGAAAAATCATATTCTTTTTTCATAGCCTCAACTTCTCCTTTCAAAATATTGCTTTTCTTCATGTTTCGCCGCCTTTCTTGCTGATATGATTCTTACTATTCCTTTGCCTTTAACCTTCCTATAAGTATGGATAACTACCAAAATCTTATCATTCAAGGACTGACCTATTGTAATCCATCTATCCTCATCACCAGCATGCTCCTCATCATAAAGTGTCAGCATGTATTTGTCAGCAAAGACATAACATGCTTCCAAAAAAGTTACCCTATGTTTTCTCCTGTTCGCCTTCTCCCTTTCGAGATCCCATTCAAATTTCACTATTAATCCACACTCTAATTATAAGTATAACAGAACTCAGAACTTACTTCTCCTCCGCTCTATGAGTCATAGACAATCTCAATCTCCTACTTCTGCCCACGAGATAATGTACCCATCCCTTTTTTCTTTTTTGCAAGGTTTGGGACTTAAGCATTTTGAATTCCAAACAGCGCGTACATAGCCCGATTAATTTCTTCTTCATGTTTTTCAATG
>DASPRG010000109.1:0-3718 GCA_035624555.1 Thermodesulfovibrionales bacterium | reverse complement strand
TTCCACACAAAGGTTTGGTTTGTACCGAGAAGCAAGGCATATTGTTATTTTTCCTGAAGAGATTTGTCAATCAAGAAAAGGGTTGAATTTTTAAATAACTTTAGTTTTAAAACCATAGTTTAAACATGAAGAACAGCCAGGAACCTAAACGTGCCCCATAACCCTTGACCTATTTTTACATTCATGGTAGTTTTACTCATTCTATATAAGGAGTAGATATGGCTTTAGATAGAGAGCTTCTTGAGATATTAGCATGCCCGAAATGCAAGGGAGACATCAGATTGACAGAAAACGGGGATGGACTCATTTGCGAAAAATGTAAACTGCTCTATCCGATAAGAGATGGCATACCCGTTATGCTCATCGATGAAGCAATAGTCTACGACCCGCAGGACATCAGGGAAAAATGAGCGTTGATGATCAGAGATTAGACCCAAGGCTTCCCTTGATTCAGAATGCTGACCTGAATGAAAAGATAGTTCTTGTCAGATTTGACCATAATGTTGTGAAGGATGGTGAGATTAGAGACCCTTACAGAATAGACCGCTCCCTTGGCACCCTTTACAACATCGTAGAGCGTGGTGGCAGGCCCATCCTCATGACCCATGTAGGAAGGCCAAGAGACAAGGAGACAGGTGAAATAAAGTGTAGGCCTGGCGAATCAGTTGAGCCTATCGTTGGTTATCTTGAACGTAAGTTGCACACAAGGTTCCATATCCCTAAGTTCTATGAAGATCCTAGGTTTGGAATTCTTAGTATCGACACGTCCATCAACATTGCCATACGTGAGCTGAAAGAAAGAAAGATAGGAGGAATATACCTTCCTAACACTCGCTGGTTTCAGGGTGAAGAAGCAGAAGGAGAACATAGAGAAAAACTTGCAATCCAGCTTGCTGGGCTTGCAGACATCTTTGTAAATGATGCCTTCGGTTCATGGCAGCCGCATGCATCGACATACGACATAACAAAATACCTTCCCTCTTACGCAGGTTTTTTGATGCAACGGGAGATCATTAATTTAAACTCTGTTATCACTCCCCATAGGCCTTTCCTGGCTGTCGTGGCTGGTGCCAAGTACGACACAAAGATAAAGCCCCTTTATGCAATCTATGAAAAGGTTGATCATCTGATTTTGGGAGGCATGATTTATAACACCTTCCTCTGTGCAAAATACGGAATCTCCATAGAAGGTATCCAGGAGAAAGACATTACTGCTGCAAAAGATCTTGTAGAGAAGGATGGGGTGAATAAAAAGATTATCGAGCTTCCCTATATCGTGGAGTCAGATATGATGGACGGTAAGGTTGATGGTAAATACAGAACTATTTCAATAAAAGACTTTAAAAAAGGCAAGAAGTATGGTTATGTCCTTGATATAGACCCTGAATCATTCAAAGACCCTGCTTTGGCAGAAGCCCTCTTAAATGCAAAGACCATATTCGTTAATGCTGTTATGGGATACACACCTTATTTCACGGCAGGATCAGAGGCATTAGATAGTACTATAGACCAGAATAGAATTGCCCTCAAGATGTATGGCGGAGGTGACACCCTTCAGGAGTTTAAGAGTCTCTGCCCCGGCCTTTACCTTTCTGTCCTGGATAATACCCAGTATTATTTTTTTACTGGTGGCGGTACCGTCTTGACTGCTATAGAACAGGGAGGCCCATATGGACTCAAGCCTGTCCAGGCACTGATGGGAAAACAGGGGCTTACTGGTTCTTCCTGAAATACCAGCTGAATACCTTCTCTATATTAGCGGCAATACTATCCTTGGCATTAATTATGAATATCCTGTTCTCTATCTGGAAAAGTTCCTTTTCCATTCTTGTGATTTTTGGAGGATTAGCATACCTTGCTTTTAACTCTTCTTCAAACATGGGTACAATTTTGTCCTTCATTCGCAACTCTGTATCCACAAAAAAAACCCCTGTTTCGGGTAAAAGGTCAGAGAGCCTGTCGAAAAAGGCATTTATTTCCTTCTGATAGATCTGTTTCGGGGGAGAGGATTTTATCTCCATATATAATATTGTCCCGTCCAGCTTTGCAATGAGGTCATAATCGCCACCTACCATTGGCCTCTTGAATTTAATACCCCATATTGCCTCTGTAGTAAATTCCCTTTTAAATGTCTCTGCAACAAACCATTCGAGGGTTTCACCGAAACTCTTTATAGGTCCCAAAGAAAGTCTGAAACCGTCAGATACTTTTTCAGCAAGGCCTATTTTCCTCATATAGTCTAGATAATCCGTTGTCACTTCTGACGTTGCATACCGTGTAACAGTCTCAAGCCTGAAAAAACTCTGATGCTTGATAATATCCCTCAGGAACAGGCGGAAGGAATATTTTTTCATCAACTCATAATAGTTGCTCTGGAATTTCTTGTTAGGCAGGAGTAAGTCCTCTGTGGGCTCTTTTTTATAAATCCTGAACCCCCGGCGCTTCAAAAGCACATCAAGTGAAGGTGTGAGTTCCGAGAGTGACTTTCTGAGTCTTCTTATTTCACCACGAAGGTACTGAGCTTCATCAGGGGATTTGTGCTCGGACATTGCTATGCAAACTTAACTGCTATTCTTCTGTGCCTTGGGCCATCAAACTCGCAGAAAAAGATAGATTGCCATGTCCCCAAGAGGAGCTTGCTCTCATCAATAATCACATGAATAGATGTGCCAACGAGAGTGGATTTTATGTGGGCATCTGCATTTCCTTCCCTGTGGAAATAATTCATATCTTTTGGCACAAGTCTGCTGAGGGTATTCAGTATGTCACGTTGTACACTCGGGTCAGCACCCTCATTGATTGTGATCCCTGCAGTTGTATGGGGAACATAAAGATAACAGATGCAATCTTTAACTCCTGCTTCTTTCACAACCTCCTGAACCATTCCGGTGACATCAATAAATTCAACCCTTGATCTGCTCTTAACATTGATATACCTGACCATTAGACCTCCCAAGAAATTCCAAGCTTAAAACCTAAAGTTAAAAACTTCGTTATAAAATCCGCCACTTACCATGAATTCAATCGAGAGTGCAACAAGGTTTGCGGGTATATTCAGCACTCTGAGTTTCATTATATCTTTTTCTGTTGTGACAATCCAGTTGGCATTACTCTTTTTCGAACCCTCTATGATATTTTCAATATCCCTTGAATTGTACCTGTAATGGTCTCTATACGATTTAAATCCTCTCAAGTCGACACCTGCAGATAAAAGAGAGCCCTCGAACGATGCTGGATTACCGATACCGGAAAAACCAAAAAATCTTTTCTCCTTTGCCCACTCAAGAGGGAAAATATCACCGGATACTTTTATAAATTTTGAAGGCAAGTGTTCAGCAAAAAACACAGAGGCTTTTGTATTATGTTGTCTTATTTCTTTAATAAGACTATTGATTGACCGTTGACTTCTATCACCCCCTCCCTCACCCTCCCCCCTCGAGGGGGAGGGGTGGGTGGGAGGGACTACTGACTTCTGAGTTCCGCCTGTCCTTGTTATGACAATAATGTCGGCTCTGCCTATCGCACTGAGTGGTTCCCTCAATGGACCAAGAGGAAGGAGTTTTCTATTCCCGAAGGGGTTCGTCCCGTCAATGAGCAGAATGTCTTTGTCTCTGAAAAGGTTCCAGTGCTGGAAACCATCGTCGAGGATGAAAAGCATTTGAGATTTGAAATTTGAGATTTGAGATTTGAGATTTTGAATTGCAAATATGCCTGCTTC
>DASPRG010000117.1:0-2758 GCA_035624555.1 Thermodesulfovibrionales bacterium | reverse complement strand
AAGGGCGTGAACTTCCCTGGCAGTGTTATATCTATAGCCTCCGATAATATGATCCTTCTATACTCTTCTGTCTTCAGAAAAGTTTCTTTCTTCTTGCTCTCTTCATCTATATAGCTTTTAACTTCATTGACTGCTTTGCCGTATGCTGGTCTTAACTCAGGAGTAATTGTGGAGAGGGTTTTTAGTTTTGAGGTAACAAGACCCCTCTTGCCTAAATATTTTACCCTTAACTGTTGAAGCTCAGCCAGGGATTTGGCTGATTTTAATTCTTTCAGGAAGGAATTCTTTAGAGAAAGGAGATCCTCCACTTTTTACTTCTCATTTTTCACTTTCTCTACCAGTTGACTGAAAGCAGATGGGTCATTGTGAGCCATATCTGCAAGGGCCTTTCTATTTAAAGCGATATTTGCCTTCTTCAGCCTTGATATGAACTGGCTATATGTTAGCCCGAGGGCACGTAGGGCAGCATTTATCCTGATAATCCAGAGAGCTCTGAATTCCCGCTTCCGCACCTTACGGTCCCTATAGGCATAGAGAAGTGACCTGTCAACAGCCTGCTTTGCAATCCTGAAAAGACGGCCTCTGGCTGAATAATAGCCCTTAGCCTTTTCTAATATTTTTTTTCTTCTTCTCCTCGTCTTGAATCCGCCTCTTGCCCTCGGCATCTATTCCTCCTAATTCGTAACGCGTGATGCGTGAACAGTGATGTGTAATCTGATTGATAAACCCGTTACCCATTACCTGTTACGCATTACGGTCATTTGTATGGTAAAAGCCTCTTAATATTATCATATTCACTATCAGAAACCAAGGTCGCTTTTCTGAGATCTCTTCCCCTCTTTGCAGATTTGCATGTAAGAAGATGTCCCTTATAAGCCTTTCTCCTAATTATCTTACCTGTACCTGTTACCTTGAATCTTTTTGAAGCTCCACTATGGGTTTTAAGTTTTGGCATTTCTATCTCCTTCTTGAAAGTGAAAAGTTATAAGTTGGAAGTTAAAAGTTTCTAAAATTTTACATTCTTAACTTCTAACTCATAACTTCTCATTTTGGTGTCAGAATCATGGTTATGTGATTACCCTCAAGTCTGGGTGACTGTTCAACATTAAATTTACCTGTCAATGTCTCTAATATCTTCTTAAATACCCTCATCCCGAATTCGGGCCTGATAATTTCCCTCCCTCTAAAAAACATCATCACCTTTGCCTTATTGCCATCGTCAAGAAAACGCCTGATATTCTTAACTTTCAGGCCAAGATCGTGCTCTGTTATTTGAGGCCTGATCTTAATTTCCTTGATATCTGCAGTTTTCTTCTGTGTCTGTTTCTTGCTTAATTGGTATCTGTATTTTCCAAAATCGAGTATCTTGCAGACAGGAGGTTTCACATTCGCTGCCACTTCTACAAGATCAAGCTCTCGTTCACCGGCAATCTTCAATGCATCAACAAGAGGCATAATGCCAAGCTGCTTTCCGTCAACATCTACCACTCTAACCTCCTTAGCCCTTATCCTTTCGTTGGCTTTTATTTCCTTAGTTATACTTTCACCTCCTGTATTTTAAATTCCAAAATCTAATACCTTAAAGCTCATGACTTTTATTTCTTACTTTATCTTTTATTATCTCGATAAACTCATCAATAGTGAAGGGGCCGATGTTTTCACCACTTCGCTTCCTGACAGTTACCTTCTGCAAGGAAACTTCCCTATCGCCTATTATAACCAGATATGGTACTTTACTCAAGGTAGCATTTCTAATTTTATAGCCAATCTTCTCATTTTCCATATTTAATTCAGTCCTTATTCCCTCTGATTTTAACCGTCCCGAAAGAAACATGGCGTAATCTGCGTGTCTCTCAGCAATTGTGAGGATCTCGATCTGCACTGGCGCAAGCCACAGAGGGAATGCCCCTGCATAATGCTCTATGAGTATTCCAAAAAACCTTTCTAAAGAACCCATGAGGGCCCTGTGTATCATTATCGGTCTGTGATCCTTGCCGTCACTACCCCTGTATGTTACATCAAACCTATCGGGGATGTTGAAGTCAACCTGGATGGTGCTGCACTGCCAGGGTCTATTCAAGGTATCTTTGACTTTTATATCTATCTTGGGGCCATAGAAAACACCTTCCCCTGTATCGATCTCAAAAGAGAGTCCTTTTGTCTCGAGAGCCTTTTTCAGGGCATTTGTTGACCTTTCCCAGCTCTCAAGACTACCGACATATTTTTCGGGTCGTGTAGAAAGGTAGACTTCATAATTCTCAAAACCAAAGGTTCTGAGTATGAAGAGGGTGAACTCAAGTACACCCATTATCTCATCTTCTATCTGGTCTTCCCTGCAGAATATATGCGCGTCATCCTGCGTAAAACCCCTGACACGTAAAAGGCCATGGAGTACACCTGAACGTTCATATCGATAAACTGTTCCCAGCTCAGCATATCGTATAGGGAGGTCCCTGTAACTTTTTAATGAATTTTTATAGACATGGATATGGAAGGGACAATTCATGGGTTTAATCTGGTAGTCTATTCCTTCAATTTCCATAGGAGAATACATATATTCGCTGTAAAAGTCGAGGTGGCCGCTCTTCTGCCACAGCTGGAGTTTTGCTATATGTGGTGTATAAAGGATTTTGTATTCTGCCCTGTGGTGTTCCTTCAGCCAGAAATCTTCAATAGCCCTCCTTATAGCCGCGCCGTTTGGGTGCCAGAGGACGAGGCCGGGTCCTATCTCTTCACTGATGCTGAAAAGGTCGAGGTC
>DASPRG010000099.1:0-3175 GCA_035624555.1 Thermodesulfovibrionales bacterium | reverse complement strand
TTAGCCTTCAGTGTCTCCTCTGCCTGGGAGAGAACGGTACTGAAGGTTCTGAGACGGATTATCTCCTTCTCCAGGACAACATCTTTGAGAGATAAAATCAGTCCACTGAAGAGCCTGGGTTCTATATTGAGTTTAACTCTGATTTCTTCCTTTGGCATGCCAGGTTTCAGAGGGTTTTTCGCATGAAAATCCTTCAAGGTCTGAAGAATCTTTTCTCTAAATGAATCAAAAAAGGTCTTGTGGATAAGCACATCTTCTATAGCAAAGAGCATTCCTTTGCCTCTGAGCATCTCTACTGATTCTCTTATGGCAGGTATCTCAGCCTTTATCCATCCCTCAATATTCATTCTTGAAATACCGTGAAGCCCTGACTGTAAAACCTTTAAAGAAATCTTGTCACTGAGGCTGCTCTTCTCGAAGGTCATCAGGGTTTCAGCAATGTCTTTCTGTCTCCTCCTCGGTGGAGATGGATCAAAGACTTCTCCTCCACCAATCGTATCAACAGGAGAAAATCTCCTTATGATATATCTGTCTCCAGACATGGATACAACAGGGTCCTGAAGCCTGAACTGGCAGTAGCAGCTTTCCTCTGGTTCGAGTTCATCCCTTCCATAGAGAACAACTCTTGCAATGGTTTCTGAAGTAGCAAGATGGAAATGTATAAGGCTCTTGCTCTTAAGGGCTGGTACATCCCGAAGGAGTTCTATTTTTGCATCAATCGTCTTCGTAGGAATAAATCTTTCGGGCAGCACAACAGAATCTCCTCTTTTCAATTCTTCTTTCTCTACTCCCTGGAGATTTATTGCAACCCTCTGCCCTGCATAGGCAGTCTGTATGGGTTTGCCGTGGCTGTGGAGTCCGCGAACCTTGCTCTTTATGTTACTCGGAAGTATTTCTACAGTATCATCAACAGAGATGCTTCCTGATAAAGCCGTCCCAGTAATAACAGTTCCAAATCCCTTTAACGTAAAAACCCTGTCTATGGGAAGTCTGAAGAGGCCTTTTGTTGGCTTCGGTTCAACCCTTAATGCAACGTTCCTTATCTCTTCTTTGAGGGAGTCAATATTAAACATCGTCTTTGATGAGACAGGAACTATTGGTGTTCCTTCGAGGAAGGTACCCTTCACAAAGTTTTTTACTTCATCCTTCATAAGCTCAAGCCAATCATTCTCCACAAGGTCTGCTTTTGTGATTGCAATGAGACCTGATTTGATTTTCAGAAGATCACAGATATATAAATGCTCACGACTCTGTGGCATAACACCTTCGTCTGCTGCAATCACAAGGAGCACAAGGTCTATACCACCTGCACCTGCAAGCATGTTCCGCACAAGCCTCTCATGCCCTGGAACATCGACAATCCCGATCGTAAGACTATCAGAGTAACTGAGGTCTGCAAAACCGAGATCGATTGTGATGCCTCTCTCTTTTTCTTCTTTTAGCCTGTCAGGGTCTATCCCTGTCAGGGCCTTTACGAGGGCACTCTTGCCATGATCTATATGACCTGCAGTCCCGAGAATTACGTGACGCATAGAATGTTATTCCTTGATCCTTTTATAATTCCTCTCGTTTCTGCCCTTCTGAAGAGTTCTTGAACGGCTGATAACCCCTCTTTACCGATATCTAAGGAAAAGTCATTCACATAGAGATTGATATGCTGCTCTATCACCCTCTCTTTGAGCTCCTGAGAATGCTGTTTAATATACACCTTTGGTTCCTCTTTATGGTTTAAGGAATATTCAATGCTATTTCTTATAAAAGAATCAACCCTTTTTATCAAGTCTTCCCCCAGATCCCTTTTTGCAAGGATACCGCCGAGAGGGAGAGGGAACCCTGTTTTGTTCTCCCACCATTCACCGAGATCTACAATCTTCTTTAATCCGTAAAGAGGATAGGTAAACCTGCCTTCATGAATGATCAGTCCAGCGTCAACATCTCCATTTGCTACTGCATCCATAATCTTATGAAAAGGCATTTCCACAGAAGATGAGAATGGAATCTTGGAATCAAAGGTAAAGAGCTGTAAAAGGAGGTTCGCTGTTGTGAGTCTGCCGGGGATTGCTATCCTCTTTCCATTTAAATCCTTCAAGGAATAATCTTCCTTTGAAACGAGCAGTGGGCCGCAGCTTCTGCCTAATGCGCTGCCGGAACGGAGGAGACAGTAATCTTCGCGGAGATAACCAAAGGCATGGTATGAAATCTTTGTAATATCAAACTCAGAGCGCAGAGCCATTTTATTCAGTGTCTCAACATCAAGAAGGATCTCTTTAAATCTCAACTCTCCAGTGTCGATTTTTCCATGAACAAGGGGATAGAATATGAAGGTGTCATTAGGACACGGGGAATAGCCAAGGGAAAGAGTTCTCATATACACCCTTCGCAGAGAAGTCTACCTGACTTAAGAAGGGTATTCTTGCTACCGTCTTTATAGATTAACTTTACTGTTGGCTTTAAAAAGACGAAATCCTGATGAAAGGGTGTTTTGATCTTCCCTCCAAAAGAACTGTTGTCGCCAAGGGCTATGTGTATTGTTCCAAGTATCTTTTCTGATTCAAGGATATTATCTAACCTTGTAGCGCGGTTATTCGTGCCTATACCAAACTCGGCAATGTTACCATTTTCCTTTCTCTCGTCAAGTTTTACTCTGAGATATTCAGCATACTCATCTTCCCCCTCGATATTTACAACATAGCCGTCTTTGACAGTAAGGGTTATGGGAGACTTGAGACGTCTTGTCGGAGCCCACTCGAGGATGAGTCTACCTCTTGCTGTTCCTTCTAAGGGTGCGAGATAGACCTCACCTCCTGGAAGGTTGCCAAACGCACCTGGCTTCTTGAGGATTCCTGTATCAGACCATGCCTTTCTTCCTCTTTTTGAGAAAGAGAGAGAAGATCCGTTTATAGTCTTTATTTCTATAAACTCAGCCTTTGTTACCTCCTTTGCAATCCTTACAGTCTTTTTTGCAAGGGCTTTCCAGTCAACACTCATTGCACCCTCGAGCATTGAAATATCAAAGAGAGGCATACTCGCATATCGGCAGCCGCAGATTCTCGTCAGGAAATGCCTGAACCTCGTATGGCTTGTAGAATAATTTGAAAGGGCGATCACACAGTTCACTGCATTCTCTTTATTTTTCCTGATTATTTTCTCTGCTTTTTGGATATCACTATCCTCT
>DASPRG010000105.1:0-6756 GCA_035624555.1 Thermodesulfovibrionales bacterium | reverse complement strand
CCGGGGGCTCTGGCTCTTGCCCTGTTGGGTTTTGATTGTTGCACCGAAAGAGTTTGCAAACTCATTAAAAAACTTGTCAAACTCATCCAATAGCGGTGTTGAAAGGCTTGCTCTTGTGAACGGAAACAACATTCTTGTCATTTTCATACCTCCATGGAGTATATGTTTTTACAGGGGCAAAGCCTCCTGCGCTTTGAGGTGGAAGCTGCCATCCTCAATAAAAAATTATATAAAGATATTCCTGCCTCTGTCAAGTTTACCCTGATCGACGGGTGTCTGTAGAAAGAATAAAAATGCCTCAGGCATTGCAATCATTCGTGTCCAGGTTCAACTGGACCCATAGTTGGTTGGTCAGGATTTTCATTTAGTATGTCCCCTTCCTTGTCGTACCGCATGGACGAACATGAAGCAAAGAACATCATAACAATAATCATAAATCCGAACAATGACGTTTTCATATTCTCACCTCTTCTTATTTGATTCTACAAAGCCGGAATCTACACGGCAATTAAAATCTTACCAGTAAATTAACTCATAAAACAAAAATAAACTATCGGTATAAGTCTGATTTCTTTGTAAGACTTTAAGTCGTTTTTTGTCAGTATTTGTCTTACAGAGGCTTCTCATGCCGAGGTTTTTCATTCAGAAATATTAATGCTTTTTTGTATAGGAATCAAAAAAGATTCTTTGTCAGCTTAAAAGGAGATACTGTGCCGCATCACGGATAATTCTGACCCGTGGGACGGATCATGATTTCGTTGATGTTCACATGAGGCGGCAGCGTAAGCAGCCAGTAAATGCTGTCGGCAATGGACTGGGGTTCGAGTAATTTGCCAAAGTGGGCGATCCCCTTGCCAAAGTTCTCCTCATTGTAGCCGGCCACATTCTGGAATTCGCTAAGCACGATGCCGGGCATGACCACTGAGACGCGCACGTCGTGTTGGCATATTTCGCGGCGAAGGCCTTCAGCAATTGCACCAATAGCGAATTTGCTTGAACCGTAAAATCCGCTGAAGGGCGAGATGTTCCGTCCCACCACTGAACCGATGACCACAATGTCGCCGCTTTTTCGCTGGACCATGTATTGTCCAGCCTGGCGCATCAGATAGGCTGCGCCAAGAACGTTGACTTGGTAAAGCTCCTGCCACTGGGCTTCGTCGCTACTGAGGATGCCGCCCGCCAGTCCGCGACCCGCATTGACAACGACGATATCATACTTGCACCCTCCTTCATTCCAGTCCAAAGCGTGATTTAGAAGCAAATCAATGTCTGCCTGAATGCTTGCGTCACCCACCACAGCCAGTGCTTTACCACCCTGGTTGGAAATTTCCGAAGCCAGTTCGTCCAGACGGTCTCTGCGTCGGGCCTGGATTACCACTGCAGCGCCTGCCTGCGACAGAGTCAAAGCTGTGGCGCGTCCTATGCCGGAACTGGCACCGGTTACGATGGCTGTCTTATCAGAAAGAAGTTTATTTACAGTCCTTTCAATTTTTTTGTCATAGGTCATTCTTTTGTCTCCTTTTTGTTATTGTGCCTAACAATAATTATACGGACCCAGTATTTGGGGGATTTATGACAAAACTATAGCATACTTTTGATGCGATGAAAACGTATTCCTCAATGGTGCTATCTTGCAAATGTTGTTTCTTTGCAGTGTACTTAGCATTTTCTGGAAAGCGTTCGAAGTGAATAGGAAATACTTATGACATTTATCCACATAATATAAACATAATTTGTCATTATTTATTCTCCCCGTCGCCTTATCAATTTCTTATTTATCTTTAAATCAATAAGTTACAGATGATTGTTATAGGCATAAATTATGCAAATAAAAGTGATCAATGAAAATACAAATTTTAAACCCGCACTCAGCATGGGAAAAGTATTATAAATATTTCTTTATTCTGCTGTTTACTATTTGCTGTCTGATGTCTACCGCCACGTTTGCTGATGAGATTCGTTCCCGTTCAGTTGTGGTGATGGATGTGTCAACAGGTGAAATGTTGTATGCAAAAAATCCAGACCTCAGGCTTCCTCCTGCAAGCACAACAAAATTGATAACAGCAATTATAGCATTAGAGAATGCGAATCTTTCAGATGTTGTGACAATAAGCAGGAATGCATCACATGTCTCGCCCCATAAGGCAGGATTAAAAGAAGGCGATAAGATAACTGTTGAGCAACTCCTGTATGCAGCGCTTCTTGATTCTGCAAATGATGCTGCGGTTGCGCTCTCTGAAGTGGTTGCAGGCTCGGAGACAAAGTTCGTCACGCTCATGAACAGGAAGGCGCTCGCTATTGGTGCGGTGAACACGAAATTTATTAACTCGAGTGGACTTCCCGGTCCCAGCCAGTATACGACCGCATACGATTTGGCAAAGATCATGAGTTATGCTCTTCAATATCAAAAACTAAAAGAGATTATAGGGACTCGCGTGGCAGAGATTTCTACGGAGAACGGGGATTCGATTTTCCTGCGAAATACGAACAGGCTTTTGTGGTCAGAAGAAGATCAAGTCGGGGGGAAAACGGGGTATACACGTAAGGCGATGCACTGTTTTGTATGTGCTGCTGAACGTGAAAATGCAACGGTTATTGTGGTAATTCTTGGGAGCCCGAGCAGGGACGTTCTATGGAGAGAGTCGGAAACCCTGATCAGTAAAGGGTTCGAAGTAAGGGGCAGTAAAGTGAAACCAGTTGCCTATGTCACAGAAATGCATTCTGAGGCAGCCGATATCGGGAACGAATCCTATGAGAAGAATTATGAAGTTCAAGACCCCGAGTTTGAAACACAGGAAGGTCAAGGAGATTATCATACAGAAAACCGCAAAGCACAAGAAGAAAGCATTTGCAGAGAAAAAGGCAAAAACGGAGATGCTAATCCAGAGGTACAGGAAATGTGGAGATTCATCTGGCCAAAGAAATTGTTGACAGGAGAATATTCCCGAACATATTCCCGGGCATCGATATTAAAGACCCCAGTACAAGCAAGGAGGAACTACTGGTAGACAAAGAGGTGTGATTTGTATCACCTCAGCCTCTATTCTTTATCAGTAAAATTAGATGAAACATTAAGGTATATGATGAAGAAACTATTATCAACTATAGTTTTCTACAAGATGCATCTAAAGCATCCTGTTAAGTATTTAACATCTAAAAAGTTAAACGAAAGGTTGCAGGGATAAACTTGGTAGCATTTAATACAAAGACAGGGACAATAATTGGAGGTTTTAATGCTCAATAATGTACTTGGTTGGTTTTCAAGTGACCTTGCAATAGACTTGGGGACAGCGAACACCCTTGTCTATGTAAAAGGTAGGGGTGTCATGTGTAATGAACCATCTGTCGTTGTGATGCGGATGGACAATAAAAAACTCATAGCAGTTGGAACTGAAGCTAAAAGGATGCTTGGTAAAACGCCTTCGGATATCGTAGCCATAAGACCATTGCAAGATGGTGTTATTGCTGATTTTGACGCAACTGAGGAAATGCTCAAGTACTTTATAAAAAGGGTTCATAACAGGAAGAACTTTGTAGCACCCAGGATTATCATTGGAGTACCTTCAGGAATAACACAGGTAGAGCAGAGAGCTGTAAGAGATGCTGCTCAGGCATCTGGAGCACGGGAGGTCTACCTGGTTGGAGAACCTATGGCAGCTGCTATAGGGGTTGGACTTCCTGTAGGCGAGCCATCAGGCAATATGATTGTCGATATCGGAGGAGGTACAACTGACATTGCGGTCATATCATTAGACGGAATAGTTTTCAGTAAGGTTGTTAACGTTGCTGGTGATAAAATGGATGAAGCTATTATGGGGTTTGTCAAACGTAAATACAACTTATTGATAGGTGATGGGACAGCAGAGCGAATAAAGATCGAGATAGGCTCGGCATATAAAACAGGGCACAACGAAAGCACGATGGAAATGAAGGGCAGGGATCTCTTCTCAGGCATACCCAAGACGATAATAATTCATGAATCAGAAATCCGTGAGGCCCTTGCTGAGCCTGTTAATTTGATAGTGGACGCTATCAAAATTGCTCTCGAAAAAACCCCTCCTGAACTCGGTGCTGATATATTGGACAGAGGGATTGTTCTTGCTGGTGGTGGTGCTCTCCTCAGGGGCCTTGACCAATTTATACAAGCGACAATAGGGCTACCCGCCATTGTGGCAGAAGATCCTCTCGCTGCGGTTATCCGAGGAGTTGGCAAGCTACTCGATGAGTTAGACCTTATGAAACATGTAGCTATGAATTAGAAGAGAAGGCTTTAGCTTTTTCTCCATCATCTTATCTTTCCCTGTTAGATTATTTCTTACAAATAATTTTTAATAGTTTGGTCTTTATCTCAGGTTAAGGTATTGTTAAGATCCTGAAGCTCCTGTAAAATCTTCATATCTATCATAGAGGATAAAAGAAATGGGATATCTCAACTCTCGTATACCAATCACTGTAATGGGCGTCTCCTCGATACTCTTACAGATAACGGTTCTGCGCCTCCTTCTTTCAACATTTTCTGGGAATGAACTTGATATAGGGATAACTCTTTCCTTCTGGCTTATTTGTGTCGGCCTTGGAAGCTATGCAGGCACAAAGATAAGCTTCAAACGTGCCTTTAGGCTCTCTTTTATCTTAGTCGCCCTTCTTGCACTGCCAACAGTCTTCGCCATAAAGGCAATAAGACCGGTTCTCTCACTGGAACCTGGTGAAGTGGTATCATTTACTTTCACTATCCTTTCAACTGCGCTCTCTCTCTTCCCTCTTTGCTTTGTTATAGGTCTACAGTTTCCCCTTGCTGTTTTGTATTTAGGTGACCGTGGTGCTGCAGGGAGAGTCTATGGTCTTGAGGCTCTCGGTGCGTTTATGGGAGGTGTCTTATTTACGTTTGTTATTTCAGGAAGGATAGGTGCCATAGAGTTATGTTTAATTCTCTCGTTGATAAATATTTTAATGGCTTCATATATTTCAAAGAAAAAAATCCTTACTCTTATTTTTATCTTACCTCTGTCTTTTTATATCAGTTTTCATAAGATCATGACTTCTTTACCCTGGCAGGGTATGAAGCCTTCCCATGTTGTGGAATCTAAGTATGGAGAGATCACGGTTATTAAAATCAGAGAGCAGTCAAGCATATATATGAACGGGCAACTTTTTTTCACGTATCCAGATCGTCCGAGTGAGGAGTTCAGGACACATCTGTCAATGGCTTTGCATCCTTCGCCATCGAGAATTCTTGTCATAGGAGGCTCACTTGGAGACCTCAAGGAGTTTCTGAAATATCCTGTTGATCGTATTGATTTTATTGAACTTGATCCTAAGATTGTCAAAGTCTCATTAGACCTTCTCAGTATGGAAGATAGAAGTGCAGTAGAAGACCCCAGGGTTAGAATAATAGTCGAGGATGGGAGGAGATTCATAAAGAGATTGAAGAATACAACGTATGATCTTATTGTTTTGAACCTTCCTCCTCCTTCCACAGCAGGTATCAACAGATTTTATACATCTGATTTCTTCAAAGAAGCCAAAAGTATATTGAAGAAGGATGGCATACTTGTTATAACCTTGCTGCAGTCAACAGGTTACATAGGCAGAAGTATGCAGACAGCAAATGGTTCTATCTACAATTCACTGCAGTCTGTCTTCAAAGATGTTGAAGTAACAGCACAGGAATATGGTGGAATCTTTGCATCAGAGATGTTGATCAATAGAAAGCCTGAGACACTTGAAAACAGATTTATGCGCAGGGGAATACATACCAACCATTTTAACGAGTATATTCTCCGGGATGCCTTTTCTCCACTTCATGTAGATTATGTAAGAAGAAGACTTGGTGATATAAAGTTCATGAACACAGATCTTCAACCTTCTGCCTATCTTTACAATCTTATGCTCTGGGCAGAAATTCATGGAGGGAAGACACTCAGGTATCTACTCAAAATCAGGGGATGGTACATCATTTCAGTCTTAGTCATTATCTTTACAGTAATCTCCTTTTTAACATTCAGACAAAAAAAACGAGTAATCTACTTATCTATTTTTACCACTGGATTTTCGAGTATGTCATTCATGCTTTCTGTAATTCTTGCATATCAGGCTTCATACGGCTATGTATATGAGATGATAGGGATGCTGACAGCAACATTTATGATTGGGCTCTGGGCAGGTGCATACCTATCAAGGCATGCTAAACAAGCATTAAGAATGCTCTTTTATTTAGAGTTGATGACTATAATCCTTGCTCTTACTGCGTCCATATTTTTAAAGGCAGAACCCCTCTTTTATGCATTAATTCTTCTTTTAGGTATTATTACAGGCAGCCAGTTCAGTACAGCAAATCTCTGTATGGATGAACCTGGGGTAGCTGGAAAACTTTACGGCATTGATCTCATCGGGTCCTTTTTGGGAGCTTGTATTCCTTCGATAATCCTCATTCCACTGTTTGGAATTTCTCATACGCTCTTATTTATTGTCGGCATAAAAACGGTTTCAGCAGCAATGATTTTGAGTGTATTCCCCTCTTTTTTAAAGAGGGGTTAGGGGAGATTTTTTTTATGACAGAAGTTTTATAATAAATCTATGGCAAAGACAGTCCAGTGTGAGCTCTGTCCTAATGGGTGCGTGCTGGAAAATGGACAGCATAGCAAGTGCAGGGCAAGAATGAATAAAGATGGTGTGCTCTATAGCCTTGTGTATGGGAAACCCTGTGCAGTTCATGTTGATCCTATAGAGAAGAAGCCATTCAATCACTTTTTTCCA
>DASPRG010000048.1:0-6388 GCA_035624555.1 Thermodesulfovibrionales bacterium | reverse complement strand
TTATCTTTCAATGTTCCATGCCAAGATAAGCCTCTATAACCATCTTATCCTTCCTTATGTCAGCAGGGAGCCCTTCTGCGATCTTTACTCCATGGTCAAGTACAACAATCAAGTCTGATATTCCCATGACTACCTTCATGTCGTGTTCTATGAGAAGTACTGTTTTTCCCAGCTGTCTCAATTTTTTGATCAAGTCCATGATCTCTAATGTCTCCTGCGGATTCATTCCAGCTGTAGGTTCGTCGAGCAGTATTAATGATGGTTCTGTTGCCAGAGCCCTGGCAATTTCCAGCCTCCTCTGTGCACCATAGGGAAGATTTTCAGAAATGGTGTCAGCATATTCTGATAGGCTCACAAATTCGAGATACTCCATGGATTTTTCTCTTATAGTTCTCTCCTCATTTTGAAACTTTTTCCATCGGATGATTGAGCCAAAAAGACCCGAGCGTGTTTTATGATGTTGACCAACCATCACATTTTCTATAACAGTCATCGCTCTGAAGAGTCTTATGTTCTGGAATGTCCTCGATATTCCGAGCCTTACAATGTTATGAGGTGAAAGGCCGGTAATCTCAGTATCAGAGAAGGAGATAGATCCCTTTGTGGGTTTTAAAAATCCGGTGAGACAGTTAAAGACCGTTGTTTTACCTGCACCATTTGGGCCTATAATGCTCATTATGGCACTCTCTTTTACTTTAAAGCTTACCTCCTCAACAGCCTTTATACCCTCAAAGTGTTTTGATAAATACCTAACTTCTAAGAGAGGCATCTTTACCTCCAAATAATCCCTGAGGCCTGAATATCATTAGAAGTACGAGACCACTTCCGAGTGCAAGCATTCTATAAAGCTGAACCTCACGTAGAACCTCAGGTAATAAAACAAGAATAATACTGCCTAAAATGACACCCGGGATGCTCCCGAGTCCACCGAGTATGACCATGCAGAGTATAAACACAGATTCCATAAAGGTAAAACTTTCTGGAGACACAAAATGCATCTTACCGGCAAAGAGAGTGCCTGCAAGTCCTGCCCAGAAGGCACCGAAAGCAAAGGAATACATCTTATATATTGTTGTGTTTACGCCCATAGCAGATGAAGCAACCTCATCCTCTCTTATTGCAATCCATGCCCTTCCTATCTTTGAAGAATACACCCTCCCTGTCGTAAAAACAGTAAGGATTACAAACATAAGGACAAAATAATAATAGTAGGAAAGTTCCCCAATAGATATTGACATAATTGAAGGAGAAGCAATCCCTGATATCCCGTTTGGTCCCTTTGTCAGACTATCCCAATTATTGAGGATGAGCCGGACTATTTCTCCGAAACCCAGTGTTACAATTGCAAGATAATCTCCTCTCAATCTCAAGGCAGGTATTGCCAGAAGAAATCCAGCGGCTGTGGAAAACCCGAGAGAAATAGGCAGGGCTGACCAGAAATCGAGCCCGAATCTTGTATTCAGAAGGGCATAGCTATAAGCACCCATTGCATAGAATGCGACAAAACCGAGGTTCAGTAAGCCAGCAAAACCAACAACTACATTCAGACCAAGGGCGAGGATTATGTAGATTCCTGAAAGAATCGCAACATCAGTAAAGTAATCAGTAGTAATAAAAGGCAGGATAACAAGCAAAGGGAGTAAGACATAACGCATAACCCGCAAGGGTGGATACCTTATTGACCATATCTTGTTGCTGATGCTCTGCAGGCTTTCTCTCAACGATTTTGTATATCTGAGGAGAAATTTCAAGAACACAAAAGAGAGTGAAAGAGCCAAGAAGAGGATTATTGCAGCCTTGACCCCCTTGAATGGAAAAAAGAGAAGGGCTAACCACAATGCTATTACTAATGGCTTTGCCCTGTAGAGTCTTTCTCTTAAACTTATAACTCGCAAAGCGGCCTCATCAAAGTTTAAATCTTTTTCTATACTGCTTCTTTTCCAAAAAGCCCACTCGGTCTAACGAGGAGTATTATGATCAGGATAGCAAATGCATAGGCATCCTTATATTCGCTTGATATATAGCCTGCACCAAAGCTTTCAACAAGCCCGAGCAGGATGCCTCCAAACATCGCACCCCGTATGCTACCTATCCCGCCCAGGACTGCGGCAGTAAAAGCCTTAATGCCTGCTATATACCCGATAGAATAATTGACAAGGCCGTAGTACATAGCAACCATCAAACCTGCAACTGCAGCAAGACCTGAACCGATAATAAAGGTTGTTGAGATGACAGTATCAATATTAATGCCCACAAGGGAGGCCATTATTTTGTCCTGTGCAACAGCTTGCATTGCTTTTCCCATCTTTGTCTTTCTCACAAAAAAACGGAGGGAAAACATTAAGATAGCTGATATGAGTATGATAAATATCTGCAGGTATGTCATCCTCACAGATAAAAACTCGATTCCTGAGTTTTCGAAAAGAGTTGGGAAAACTTTGTCTGTAGCCCCCTGTGTGAGCATCACGTAATTCTGAAGAAATATGGATACGCCGATAGCGCTAATCAGTGGACTTAGTCTGGGAGCATTTCTCAGTGGCCTGTAGGCTATCTTTTCTATTGTAAAACCATAGGAGGAACAGAAGATTATTGACAGAAGAAAGGTGAGAATTAAGGTGAGGGTGAGGCTGTAGTATGTAAGACCTGTGGCTGTAAAAAACCCTAAAAATATAATACCGAGGTATGCTCCAAGCATATAGATCTCCCCATGAGCAAAATTGATGAGCTCGAGTATACCGTAAACCATGGTATAACCGAGCGCGATGAGAGCATACACACTGCCAAGGGTAAGTCCATTGATCAATTGTTGTAAAAACATAGAAGATTTTAGCAGAAAAAAGAAAGGAAGGACAAAGTGTTGAGATGTGGAGGTTTTAGGTTATGCTTTTTCCGGATAGTAATACCATAAACCGTCTCGTATTTTCTCCAATATCCCCGCTGAGTATTGCTGATGCGATTGCAACAGCATCAACACCAGTATCGAGAACTGACCTGATATTTTCGAGGCTTATCCCTCCTATTGCAACTATCGGGATTTTTGTATGATTTTTTACCTCACGAAGTGTATTAATCCCCCTCGGTTCTCCAGCATCCTTTGTCAGGGTATGAAATACAGGCCCGAAACCAATATAATCAGCACCGTTCTTCTCTGCCTCTATCGCCTGCTCCAGACTGTGGGTCGAGATGCCTATTATCCTGTGTTTGCCTATTATTTTTCGCGCCTCTTTCAGGGGTAAATCATCCTGTCCGAGATGAACTCCGTCGGCATTTACACAGATTGCGATATCTACGAAATCATTTACAATAAAAAGGGCGTTATAATCTTTTGCAATTCTTCTCAGCCTGACTGCTTTCTCGTAAATCTTACGTCTCGATCTTTCCTTTTCTCTGTATTGCACCCACCGTACACCTCCTGTGAGCACCTTGAGGGTCATCTCCTCGTAGGAAAGATCGGATATCTTAGAGTCAGTGATGAAACATAATCCACCTTGATACATAAGACGGCAAAAACGTAATGTTTAATCCTTTGTGACTGACAGGGAAGGTACTTCACGACCTGCGCTGTTCATCTTCTCGACAAACGTCGTATTAAAGTCACCCTTTATAAAATCAGGATTGTTCAGGACCTTCTTATGAAATGGAATGGTTGTTTTCACGCCTTCTATGATGAACTCATCGAGGGCACGTCTCATTCGGGCGATAGCCTCTTCCCTGTCTTTTCCGTGTACAATCAGTTTGGCAATCAGAGAATCATAATGAGACGGTATAACATATCCAGTATATATTGCAGTATCTACTCTGACACCTGGTCCACCGGGAAGAGAGAGATATGTAATCCTTCCTGGAGAGGGAATGAACCTTTCAGGGTCCTCTGCATTGATCCTGCATTCTATAGCATGGCCTGAAGGTCTTATCCGACCCTGCTTGTATTCTAAAGGAAACCCGGCTGACAGCTTTATCTGTTCCTTTATAATATCAATACCTGTGACTTCCTCAGTCACAGGATGCTCAACCTGTATACGTGTATTCATCTCCATGAAATATATATTACTGTCGTGATTGACGATAAATTCTATAGTACCCACATTTCTATATCGTATAGCACGGGCAGCCTTGACACCTAACTCTCCGATCTTCTTCCTGAACTTTTCTGATGCTGTGATAGGTGATGGAGACTCTTCTATAAGTTTTTGATGCCTCCTCTGTATTGAGCAATCTCTTTCATTAAGGTGGATAATATTACCTTTATTGTCTGCCATGATCTGTACCTCTATATGCCTTGCCTCAGGTATATATTTCTCTATGTAGAGCTCGCTGTTGCCAAATGCGGTGAGGGCTTCTCTCTGTGCCACATAAAGTGCTTGTTCGAGGTCCTTCTCCTCTTTTACAATCCTCATTCCATGGCCCCCTCCACCTGCAGAAGCCTTAATTACTATGGGAAATCCAATTTTCTTCGCAGTCTTTATAGCTATTTCTTCTGAAGCAACAGGCCCGTCACTTCCCGGCACAACGGGCACACCTTTCCTTTTCATTATCTGCCGAGCCTTTGCCTTGTCACCACCGAGTCTTATATTTTCAGGTGTTGGCCCTATAAATGTGAGGCCAGAGGTGACGCATGCCTCGGCAAAATGGTAATTCTCTGATAGAAAACCGTAACCAGGATGAATAGCGTCCGAATCTGTTATCTCAGCAGTACTCAATATAGCAGGAATATTCAGATAACTCTGGGTTGGGTTTGGAGGCCCTATGCATACGGACTCTTCTGCAAGCCTGACATGGAGCGAGTCTTTTTCCACGTCTGAGTAAACAGCGACAGTCTTAATTCCGAGTTCTTTACAGCCACGTATAATCCTGACAGCTATCTCCCCACGGCTTGCTATTAAGATCTTTTTGAAAAGTTTCATCTTAATCCACGAAGAGCAGAAAAGCTTAGAGCATAGAGTTCATACTCTTTGCTCATTGCTCTTTGCTCATTGCTTATAGTTTCTCTTCGCACCTTGCTCATACAGGCTCAATGAGGAAAAGAGGTTCACCATATTCAACGGGTTGACCATTCTCTACTAAGACCTTAACAACAGTGCTATCAACCTCGCTTTCTATCTCATTCATGAGCTTCATTGCTTCAACAATACAGAGAACCTGACCCTTTTTTACCTTTGATCCTACCTCAACAAATGGAGGAGCCTCAGGTGAGGGGGCCCTATAGAATGTGCCGACAATTGGCGAAGTTACTGTAATAAGCCTCGTCTCTTCTTCGGCTGTCTGCGTTACCTTCTCCTGGAGATTTCCAAATTTCTGCACTGATATCTCCATTGGCGATAACATCTTTTCTCTTTTGATCCTTACCTTTGTACCGTTTTTTTCTAATTGTAGTTCCGTAATATCCGTCTCCTTGATTAGTTCTATAAGTTCTTTTAAATCATCAAGTTCCATTATTTCACCCTCTCTATGTATTCCGATGTCCTCGTGTCTACTCTGATTATATCTCCCTCATTTATATGAAAAGGGACTTTAACCACAGCCCCTGTTTCTAATGTTGCTGGCTTGCCACCACCTCCTGATGCTGTATCTCCTCTGAATCCTGCAGGGTCTGTCTTTTTGACCAAGAGTTCAACAAAGGTGGGAAGTTCAACACTAAGGGGATTTTCTTTCCAGTAAATGATTCCAACAACCATATTTTCCTTGAGAAATTTTTTTGCCTCGCCGAGATGGTCTGCAGTAAGGGGTACCTGCTCGAACGTCTCACTATCCATAAAATAATACATATCCTCCTGTACGTAGAGATATTGCATCTTCTTTTCTTCAAGCTGAGGGGTTTCCAATTTTTCACCTGATCTGAAAGTCTCTTCAAGAACACTTCCGCTCTTTAGACTCTTCAGCTTTGTCCTGACAATAGCTCCGCCTCTGCCCATCTTCACGTGCTGGAAATCTATTATCTCGCAGGGTTCGCCTTTAAACTCTACTTTGAGACCCTTTCTGAAATCACTTGTTGTAACCAAATCAATACCCCATTATAATCAAAAGAGTAGACAATTTTACCATTTTTTAAGAGACATTGCCTTAGATAAATCTTCCCTTGGTTTAAAAAGACAGATTATCTTATAATATCAAGTTCTTTTGCAAGTTTTGTCAGGGCTTCAGAGCCATCAGATGTAACCATGATCATATCCTCTATTCTCACTCCTCCAACTCCTGGCAGGTAGATGCCGGGCTCAATGGTAAAAATCATATTCTCTTTCATAATCTCTCTTTTATCCTGTGCTATTTGTGGTAATTCATGGACCTGAAGCCCGACTCCATGGCCAGTTCCATGTCCAAAGAACTCATCATAACCTGCCTTTTTTATAAAATTCCTTGCAGAACTGTCTATCTCTTGAGATTTTATCCC
>DASPRG010000039.1:0-4526 GCA_035624555.1 Thermodesulfovibrionales bacterium | reverse complement strand
AAACAAATAAAGGTTTTCAAGCGGTGAATTACATCCAATCGATGCTTACAATCTTCTCTACATGTTTAAAATCAGGGTCTCCTGTAAAGATCGTAGCCCCCTCCCTAAGAGCCGTGGCAATGGCAAAACAGTCGGCATACGAAACTGGATATTGGGCTTTTATTTTGGCTGCCTGAATGACTTCTTGTAGCGCATTTGAGATATTAGTAATGGGAAGAGTTGGCAAAATGACATTTAAAAAATATTCAGCCTTTTCTGATCCTCTTTCTCTTGCAAGGATGTAGAAAGTTTCACCAATATTTATGTCATTCATCAGAACTTGAATTTCATGCGATAGGAGGATTCTTTCTATCTTTTCATAGTTATCCTCTTGTTTTAGATATGCCAGAAGAGCGAACGAATCGAGCAAGCTTTTTCTCTTCATGCTTTTTATCCTCCTGTCGTTCTTTCAGTAAAGCCCTGGTCAATGAAGGGCCTTCCTTGAAAATACCGCAGAAATGCTTTACAGGGTTCTCAGGAAGAGGCTCTATCTCGGCATGGTCTTTAACAACCTTCAGAAGTACCTTCTGTTTAGGCTTTATGCCGAGGGCTTTTCTTACCTCTTTTGGAATTACCAACTGTCCTTTTGATGACAAGGTAACAATAGGCATGTCTTACCTCCAAAATAATTTCTTACTTTTTATAGCAAGTATAACTATAAAATATACAGCTTGTCAATCATTTGTTATTTCCCAAATTTGCTGATAGAAAATCTTCAATAATTTCCTCTCCCTTGATGGGAGAGGATTAAGGAGAGGGTGAGATATAACCAGAAAGGTTACCCCTCCCCTCTGTCCCCTCCCACAAGGGGAGGGGCTTTCGATTTGGATTGAGTTTTCTATCTCTATTTTAGGGCATATATAATGGTTTGATTAGATATAGGCTATCTGTTATAATTAAAAAAATGTTTTTACGATTATTCCTGGTTATATTTTTCATCCTTATTCCGTCTCTGGCTTTCGCATGGGGGCCTTTAACACATGTCTATCTTGGTAGTGAGATGTATTATTTAGGTTCCGTCCTGCCTGTATGGGTATTCAACCTATTAAAGAAGTACAGGGGAGACTATCTTTACGGAAATCTTATGGCTGATATCATCCTGGCAAAGAACCTTTTGCCCTTGGAGAAAAATTCCCATAGCTGGGAGGTAGGATTCAGCCTGTTAGAATCTTCAAGAAAATCTTCTGAAAAGGCCTTCTCCCTTGGCTATATAAGTCACCTTGCTGCTGATACCGTCGCACACGGCATATATACCCGTAGAAAGAACATTGAGCATACTGTTATTGAACTGCGGGCGGACAGCCTCATTGACAGGAAATACTGGGTTCAAGCCAGAGGTATTGACAGAGTTATACAGTACAGAAATGATAGGTTCCTCGAGAAATCTCTCGATCGTGTATTCTTCTCTTTTAAGACCAATAAAAGAATATTTAGGGGGATGCTCTTCCTGTCAGGCCTTAATAAGCAGAAATTCGGCGAATTCATTGATAGAAACCTCTTAATCCCCTTTAAAAAAGAAGACATCATGAAGCTCCATGAAGAATCACTTGACAGAATTGTTGACGTCCTCCGCAATGGAGACCGCTCTGCTGTTCTTAAGAAAAACCCAATCGCAAGATAAGACTTAAAACAAGATACAAGACGTTACTTTTTGTAAATCTTCTTCATTATCTCAGGGAACTTGCTTTTGAACTCTGGGTATGCCCTTCCAAGAAACAGCTTTAACCCCTTGATCTCGAGTTTCAGATCCTCTATTTCTTTCAAGGAATTGTCCATCTCTTCTAACTTCTCTATCAGCGTTGCAAGTTCCTTCTCGAGGAGATTAATCCTCTCTTTGGCTATTCTTTCTTCCTTCAATTTTTTCTCCTTTTCTCCCTTACGTTTTTCGTAAAGGCTTATCTTTTTCTATACTCTTCTTCAGTTCTTTTATTATCCGTACTCCTGCTGACGTTCCTATCCTTGTAGCACCAGCCTTGAGCATATTGAGGACCTGCTTGGATGTCCTTATACCACCTGCAGCCTTGATGCCTGCAGCATCTCCAATAATATTCTTTATCAGCTTGATGTCTCTCAATCTCGCACCATGGGATCCAAATCCAGTAGAGGTTTTTATGAACTCTGAACCTCCATTAAGGGCTATCTCCACAACTTTACTCTTCTCATTGTTATTAAGGTAGCAGGTCTCGATTATCGTTTTATGAATGATTCCCTTTGTTGCTGCTATCACATCAGAGATGTCTTTCCTCACAGTCATCCAGTCTCCTGATTTCAGAGCACCTATGTTAACCACAATATCAAGCTCATCAGCACCAATCAGGGAAGCGTTCATAGCTTCAAAGACCTTTGTCTCCGTGAGGGTCATCCCAAGTGGAAATCCTATTACTGTAGTTACTCTAACACTACTGCCTTTAAGGATATCCTTTGCTTTCTTTATGAAGCTGGGATGTACACAGACAGAGTAAAATCCGAATTGCTGTGCCTCCTCGCAGAGCCTCTCTATGTCTATATATGTGGCATCCGGCCTGAGCAATGAATGGTCAATGAGGCCTGCAATATCTTTCGGATTCAGCATCTGCGCCATCATCTTATTCATATCCCCAAAGAGATGGACCTTCTGCCTTGACATTTGTCACATAAGTATTTACTTCTTCTCTGTATGCTTTATGGAGGAGTTTTGTTATGTTACCTACTGCATACTTCCGGTCGTCAACTTTTGAGATTGGCATGACCTCCATGGTTGAGTTCGTAATAAAGACCTCCTCTGCCGAATAGAGATCCTCCTTTGTAAATTCACTCTCTTCAACCCTTAAACCATCTCTCAGGGCAAGATCTATTACTATCCCCCTTGTTATGCCATCAAGTATTCCACACTCAAGAGAAGGTGTGCAGAGAACACTGTTCTTATAAAAGAAGACATTGCTGATTGTTCCTTCCGTAAGCTTTCCATATACATTCAGCATGACTACGTCGTAGGTGCCTTTTTTTTTCGCCTCGATCTTTGCAAGGATATTATTCAGAAAGTTCAGGGACTTTATTTGGGGATTAATTGCCCCTCTGAAGTTTCTTCTTGTTTCAGGAATTATGAGGCTTATGCCTTTTTCATAAAATGACTTCGGGTAGTCCTTCATCTCCTGCGCAATGATGACAACAGTGGGCTCCGGGCAGAGGTCAGGATCAAGGCCAATTGGTCCATAGCCCCTTGATGCTGTCAACCTGACAAAGGCATTTTTAAGAGCATTAGCTATGAGGGTATCATAAATAGCGGTTTTTAGAGAATCTGTATCAAGGGGGATTGTAAGTCCTATCAGCGATGCAGAACGAAAAAGCCTTTTGAGATGTTCATCAAGCATGAATGTGACCCCATCGTATACCCTCATCGTCTCATATATCCCATCTCCGTAAAGAAAGCCATGATCGAAAACAGAAATCACTGCTTCTTTTGCAGGTACAAGCTTCCCATTAACATAAACTTGCATGGTCTTAATTATACCAACAATCTCTCTGACTTTGGAGAGAAGTTTTATATTTCCGTGTGGGGATATTTTTGAGAAGAAATTTTGAGTCTTCTAATCAGATTGACCAGAGATGCCCTTTATGAGATCTCTTTTGCCGATGATCCCGACTAACTTTCCTTCCTTTAAAACAGGCAAGAGGTGTATCTTTTCCTCTGTCATTATCGTGGCAATATCCTCCATAGATGAAGCCTCATCAACAGTAATCACATTCCTTGTACATATCTCACCCACAGTAGTCGCTGCCATCCTTTTAATCTCTTCCTCGAGTCTGCTTGTTCCAAGGGGGATAAAGGCATCAAACAACCTTAATATGGTAGGGATATGAAGTCTCTTGTTTTTGCTTATAAGGTCATTCTCTGTGACTATGCCTGTTACATTACCCCCTTGATCAACAACAGGGGCACCGCTGATCTGGTGTTCCATGAGTATCCGTGCTAGATCTTCTATGGTAGTGTCCGGCTTGACTGTTATTACATCCTTTGTCATTATATCTTTGGCTTTAAGCATGGTTTCTCCTTACATTGATGAATTTCTGCCTTTTCACAAATTCTATCATTACCACGTTCTCTGTATAGAAGACTAAGGGAACTCCTTTTCCGAGACAACCTCTTTTTTTATCTTTGATATAAGTTCCTCAAATGTTGGTAGGACATCTGTTCTTAATCTTCCAGCAACCAATACAAACATTATATCATCGCCGACTCTGATCGTCCCTTCATTGATCCAGGCTTTTATTGCCACAATACCATCTTTTCCCCTAAACTCTGTTACGAGGGAATTGAGTTTTTCTCTATCATAAGATAGATGTACTCCCCTTACAAGCTTCCCATGTTTTGAGGTAGCTCTCACGATTCCATTATGGATAAGAATCATCCCGAGTTCTTGAGGGTCTGAACTCTGTTTTATCTCTGCTATCCATTGTTCAATCACGTGCCTTGACTCCCTTTTTGATCTTTCTTATCATGATCATAT
>DASPRG010000025.1:0-4148 GCA_035624555.1 Thermodesulfovibrionales bacterium | reverse complement strand
GTTACCACTTGGCGCTGAGCCCAAGACCGGTATTTACCATATAGAGCGCACAGCTAAGATCATGTATGCTGCAGGTGTTGACTGGACTGTACCAGGAAAAGATGTCTGGGATAGCAGCAACATGCCTATGTTTGTACGTGACTTTGAGACAATGCAGAGGATAGTGCGGGGACTTTATGAGAATGCAGCCCGACTAAGAGTGAAAAAAATGGTCCTTACTGAATGAGGGCATCCTCGTTTTGCCACAAGTTTTGTGGCACCACCGATGCTGGGATACAAAAAACTACCATTTGAAGTGATGCAGACAGGTGAATTTTACTATGAACTTATCAGGGACGGAAGGATAAAGATAGATAAGGCGAAAAAGATTAAAGAGCCTGTCACTTTGCAGGATCCTTGTAACATTATAAGGAGGGCAGGGGCAGCAGATAAATTCAGATACTTCGTAAATGCGACATGTGAGGATTTCAGAGAGATGTACCCAAACAGGGAGCACAATTTCTGCTGTAATGCTGGAGGTGGGCTGGCTGCAATTTCCAACTGGGCTGCGCACAAGGCTAAGGGAAACAGGGTAAAGGCGGAACAGATTAAGGCAACGGGTGCAAAGATTGTGATTACACCGTGCCATAACTGCAGTACAGGAATTAAGGACGTAATCAAATTTTGGAATCTTGGTGTAAAGAATATGTTTTTTGATGAAATATTGGTTAACACGATGGTAATTCCTGAGGAGTTAAAAGCAGGATAATAAACCAGTAAAGGGAAGGGTTATGAAGAAAAAGATATTATTTTTTGCAATAAGTTTAGTTCTCCTGCTGGTTATTGTAAATGGGTTGCATTATGTTTATTCTACGGAAGAAGGAGTTGCCCCTAAAGAAGTTAAGCCGATAAAAGAGATCAAACCAGAAAACAAGATTGGCATCGCCCATACTGAGCTATTCGGCGTATTAGAGCGTCCACAGGTAATTTTCGATCATCAGAAACACGTGGGAACCCTTAAGAAAGAACAACAAGGGTGTGATGCATGTCATCCTCAGGATGAGTGGAAAGAGTTCATATTTGATTTTCCTAAAAAGGTGAAGGGAAAAGATAAAGAATCAGTAATGAATGCCTACCATGATGAATGCATAGGTTGTCATAAAAAACGATATAAAGAAAATAAGGAAAAAACAGGCCCTGTTACTTGTGGAGATTGCCATAAGGATGAATACAGATCAATAGCAGTGAAATATCCGGTTGTTGAATTCGACTTTTCCTATCATGATAACCATGTTAAGAAACTCAGAGAAAAAATAGGCAAAGATGATTGCAGCCTTTGTCATCATACCTACGATATAGAAGAGAAAGATGAAAGCCTTGCGCTTGTGTATGAAAAAGGCACAGAGGAGTCCTGTTACTATTGCCATGATCTTGAAAAGAAAAGAGGCCCCAAGCTGACTGCTATAACACAAGTAGCATCCAAAAAGGGGCTTGATATGCAAAGGGCTTCACATTTACAGTGTCTGAACTGTCATTTAAAGTATGAGAAAGAGTTAGAACAGAAAAAGGAAAGGAAGAAAGAAGAAAAGGCCGGGCCAACTGAATGTGCAAAATGTCATACAGGAAAGTATAAGACAATTGCTGAGCTTGAGAAAGTCCCTCGGCCTGACAGAGGTCAAGAAGAAAAACCTTTCATAAATGTCCAAAATGCAAAAATGAAGGGTGTAGCATTTGATCACGGATACCACGAAAAGAATCATAAGACCTGTCGTGGCTGCCACCATGAAACCCTGAATAGCTGTAAGACTTGTCATACGTTGACAGGTAGTAGTGATGGGAAATGGGTTAATACCGCAAACGCATATCATGATGTGCTCTCTGAACAGAGCTGTAGCGGATGCCATAGGACTAAGAAAGCAGAAAAAGACTGTGCAGGTTGTCACGGTTTCCTCCCGATAATGGATATGCAAACTAAAGGTCCTCAGAAAGAGACATGCGATATTTGTCATACAGGTAAGAAGGAGCTTCTCCCAAGCACCAAGCTCTCGATTGCAGGGCTCGATACAGAAAAGGTGAAAAAAGAAGTAACAGTAAAAATCTTAGAAAGGGAATATGAGCCGTCGAAATTTCCGCATCTTAAGATTATTGAGAGGTTAGTGAAGGCATCAAATGATAGTAAGTTGGGAAGCTATTTCCATAGAAAATTAGAAACACTATGTGATGGATGCCATCATCAGAGCCGTGCAGAGGCTGAGGTAGAAAAGAATAGCCCTCCATATTGCAGGAATTGTCATAGTGTGTCATTTGATGCACAAAACAGGAACAGGCCGAAACTGATAGCAGCTTACCATGGTCAATGCATTGGCTGCCATAACCATATGAAGCTTGAAAAAGCCAGAAAATGTGAAGAATGTCATGAAAAAAGAGCTGTACGGCCAGCATATCCCTTAAAGCCGCAACGGATTTCTATAAGATAGAAAGGAGCAATGATGTTGTATATATTCGAACAACTTTTTTCACCTCATGGCTATGAATATGCTGTAGCCGTTCTGGCCATGTTCATATTTATATTTTTTTATCTTATCCTTAACAAAGAAACAAAATATTAGCTCGGAGGCTTAAATATGGCAATGGACAGAAGGGAATTCTTAAGGCGTGCTGCAATTGCAGGAATTACTTTGATTGGCGGAAGTTCGACGGCCCATGCCTTTAAAAACATAGATAACACTGTTGTTTCTACCGGCAATGTTGCCAATGAAAGGAACTGGAAATTATACGAGAAAACACATGCTACTATTACCAAAGAGCGCTATGGCGTACTCGTTGATACTACACGTTGTATTGGTTGCAGAAGATGCGAATGGGCATGCAATGAATGGAACAAAAATCCCAACAAGCCAATTGCGGAATTTGAAAAGTCGGTAGTGGGTAAAGACGATATCTTCAAATATATCAGGAGAATGCACGCAGGTAATTTTACAATAGTCAATCGCTTTTACAGCTCAAAAGATGGTAAACCTATTTACGTCAAAAGACAGTGTATGCACTGCGAGGATCCCGCGTGCCTGGCCTCATGCTTTGTTGATTCTTACAGGAAGGCTTCAATGGGACCGGTTCTATATCTGCCCAATATATGTGTCGGTTGCCGCTATTGTATGGTTGCCTGTCCCTTTGATGTTCCTGCATTTGAATATTATGAAGCGCTTAATCCTCAGATTACGAAATGCACGTTCTGTTATGACAGAATTATTTATGAGGGCAATGTTCCAGCATGCGTTGAGATATGTCCGGCAGAGGTAATGACTTTCGGGAAAAGAAGCGAACTCATTAACCTGGCACATGAAAGAATAAGGAATAACCCGGGTAAATATGTTGACTATGTATATGGAGAGCGCGAAGTGGGAGGTACAAGCTGGATGTATCTGTCCTCGGTTCCCTTCAATGAAATCGGACTCAGAACAGATATTGGAACCACTCCAATACCAAAATTTAGCAAGAGTTTTCTTTTCGGTGTGAAGATGTTCGAAATTGTCGGTGCCTGGCCGCTTGTGTTCGGTGCATATTACGCTATCTCAAAAGCTCGGAAGAAACATACTGCGAGCCATGAAACACCCCCAGAGGAGAAAGGAGAAAGCCATGGCGGAGCACACTAATTCCTGGTTTAGAGAAAAGATACTTCTTGGAATGACCCCAAGGGATTATATTATTAGTAATTTCAATTTTCCCAATTTAATTGCTGCAGCTTTTGTGGGTATAGGAGTTGCGGTGATGATTTATCGGCTCTTTTTCGGACTCGGCCCGGCGACAAATCTTTCGGATAACTACCCGTGGGGATTGTGGATCGGCTTTGACATCCTTGTCGGAATCGCTTTGGCTGCACCAGGTCTTACACTTGGTACAGCGGTTCATCTCTTCGGAATGAGACAGTATCATCATTTTGTTCGACCGGCTATTCTTTCCAGCCTTCTCGGGTATATCTTCGCAGTATTTGCACTTCTTTTCGACCTCGGCCGTTACTATCGTATGCCTTATCTTATAGGGTATTCATGGGGATTTTCTTCCATTCTGTTTCTGATCGGCTGGCATTTCTTCCTGTACATAAATATATGTCTCATAGAGTGGAGCCCTGCCCTTTTTGAATGGTTAAATCTCAAGAAAGCCCGTGAATT
>DASPRG010000024.1:0-4476 GCA_035624555.1 Thermodesulfovibrionales bacterium | reverse complement strand
GAGGGTGAGGGAGGGGGGGAATTCAGTAATTACAATCCTTTTCCCTATAAAACCATAGGCATCAAAATGAAAGTTGAGTTCATTCAGCCATGAGACGAGTAGTCCCTCTATCGAATCACTCTCAACAGAGACATCTACGGCCTTTTCTTCCTTTACCATTTCGAGATCCGTAATCAGGCTATACATTCCTATTGCAGCATTCATAAAGACATCCTTCAAACTTCCTCCATAGGCCTTAATGCCTACATCGCCTGATACATCAATGATCTCGAAAATCTTCACTTCTTTTTTTCAGGTGCCTGTTTTGTCTCCTGTTTCGGCGTTTCTTTGGATTCTTCTTTTTGTTCAGGTTTTTCCTGAATCATCCCTTTCTGTTCTTCGGGTGGAGAGAGTTTTGATAACGCATCTTTATTAATCTCTACCTTGTAGCTTTTCTTCAACCCATCAATATAAGAATCAAAACTCTGTTTCTGCTTTTCCCCGACAAGGTTTTGTGAGATGAGATTCTTTACCTTCTCGAATTCGACTACCTGACCCACTTTCTTATCAGTGACCTTTATAATATGGTAGCCAAACTTCGTCTTCACAGGCTCGCTTATTTCGCCAGGTTTCAGCCTGCTCGCAGCAGCCTCAAACTCGGGAACCATCTGGCCTCTTGAGAAATATCCCAGGTCTCCGCCATTCTTAGCTGAAGCAGTATCTGTAGAGTATTTTTTTGCAAGCTGGGCAAAGTCTTCCCCTTTCTTCAGCTTTTCCAATATCTTTTTTGCTTCCTCCTCAGTCTTCACAAGGATATGGCTTGCCCTTATCTGTGCAACAGGAGCGAACTTTTCTTTGTTTTTTTCATAGTAATCTTTGACCTCCTGGTCAGAAACCTTCACCTTTGACTCTATCTCCTTTTGTAGAAGAAGCCCCATGAGGGTAATCTTCTTGAAGTCCTCAACCTTTTTGAGGTATTCCGGATCCTTATCAAGCCCCTTCTTTAAAGCCTCCTTATAGAGGAGCTCCCTCTTGATGAGTTCATCAAGAAATTTCTCTTTCCCACCGCTCCCTTCGAACATTTTCTGCACAAAATCAGGAAGTCCCTTCATCTCGTTTTCAAAGTCAGCCTGCGTTATCACAGTATCTCCAACCTTGGCAAGATACAGCCCTTTCTTCTCCTCCTTCTTAGCACATGCAAAAAACAGGCAAACAACAAATAGGAAAACTAAAACTTTTTTCATAAAAACCTCCTTTGATTAATTTTTATCCGAATTACATTAAGGAAGTAGCCGCAACCTTCAGGTTGCGTGGATTCCAAGAATTGTTAATTCATTTTAAACGCAGGCTAAAGCCTGCGGCTACAAATTAATCCTGAGTAATTCAGGTTTATATTTTATAGCACAATGAACACCTTTTGACACATAAAATTTTTTATGATAGAGTATCAAAAGTTTCTGCCTGAGGAAAATAAGAATCTGTAATCCCCCTCCAGCCCCCTTTAGAAAAGGGGGAGTTGAAGAGGTAATCTTTTAGGAAGAGAAACTATTCCCCTCTTTTTTAAAGAGGGGTTAGGGGAGATTACGAAAGAATAAAACTCAAAACAAGTCGGGGTATTGCTGGATGAACTGGAAAAACTCACAGAGGTTATTTAAAAAGGCTCAGGAACTCATCCCTGGAGGCGTAAACAGTCCTGTTCGAGCATTCAAGGCTGTCGGCGGAAATCCAGTATTCATACAAAAAGCAAAAGGCTCAAAGATTTATGATGTTGATGGAAATACTTTCATAGACTATGTCCTTTCATGGGGTCCTCTGATACTCGGCCATGCCCATCCCAAAATTGTAAATGCCCTCAAGAAGGCTACGGAGAAGGGAACAAGCTATGGTGCCCCCACATCCTTAGAGATCGAGCTTGCAGAACTTGTCTTGAAGGCCTATCCATCAATGGATCTGGTGAGGATGGTAAATTCAGGCACAGAAGCAACAATGAGCGCTATCAGGGTTGCGCGGGGATTTACAGGAAGGGATAAGATCATAAAGTTTGAGGGCTGCTATCATGGTCATGCTGATGGCCTGCTTGTAAAAGCTGGTTCTGGCGCCACAACCTTCGGAGTTCCAGACAGTCCCGGCGTACCGAAATCTTATGCAACAGAAACTATAACTCTGCCCTTCAATGATAAAGAAGCTCTAAAAAGCGTTATCAATCAGGAATGGAAATCGATTGCCTGTGTAATCATTGAACCTGTAGTTGGAAATATTGGCTGCGTCCTTCCGAAGCCAGGGTTTCTTGAGACCCTCAGAGAACTAACAACCAGGCATGGCATTATCCTTATCTTTGACGAGGTGATGACAGGCTTCAGGGTATCCTATGGAGGAGCACAGGCACGTTACGGCATAATGCCTGACATGACATGTCTCGGTAAAGTCATTGGTGGTGGTCTACCTGTTGGTGCATATGGAGGGAAAAAGGAGATTATGTCTATGGTCTCACCTGCAGGACCTGTCTATCAGGCAGGAACCTTATCAGGCAATCCTCTCGCAATGACAGCAGGCATAGAAACCCTCAAGATACTCTTAAAAAGTAAAACATATAAAATGCTTGAAAAAATATCAGGCCTGTTAGAAAAAGGACTTACCGATGCTTCAAAGATGGCTGGTGCAAAGACAAAATTCTACCGGGCAGGCACCATGTTCTGTACTTATTTCACTGATACTAATGTCATTGATTACACAACAGCGAAAACATCTGATACAGCGAAATTCTCGAGGTTCTTTTCAAACATGCTCGAAAGGGGAATATACATAGCACCTTCACAGTTTGAGGCTGGCTTTACATCTCTTGCGCATACGGAGCAGGACATTGAGAAAACTGTAAAGGCCGCATACGAGTCTTTCAAAAGGCTTAAAAATATCAGATCTTAATTAATCACCTGGAGGTGAGGCAAAACCATATTGGGTATTTCCCCTCCCTTGATGGGAGGGGATTAAGGGGAGGGATTATAGGAGACTCTGTAGCAAGACTACAGGAATAACAAGGTAAGAATATGCCTGAAAAATCACTCTTCAAACAACTCCTTGAGGCAAGCACAGTAGGACTTAATCTTGTTCTTTCGACATTTGTCGGTCTTGCAATGGGATATGGACTTGATAAGTATGTCATGGAAAAGTGGCTCGGTATTCATACTTCACCGTGGCTTACAATTATCTTTCTTCTCATTGGTATTGCAGCAGGCTTCAGAGAGCTGTTCAGGATTGCAATGAGAAAAGAAAATGAATCTGGTAAAAAGGACATTTAAGCAGGCAGTCATCATTCTGCTGCCCTTATCAATTCTTTCGGCATTTATTGAATGGAAGAGGCTTCCTCTCAGCATTCTTGTTGGAGGTATTCTCGGCCTCATAAATCTCAGAAGTCTCGCAAGGGGGGTAGAAGGCCTGATGGGGAGCTACAGACCTACCGGAGCAAAACTGGTCATCTTCAGTCTTCTGAGACTGGCTATCCTTGCTTGTCTTCTTGCCATCCTTTTAATTTACAGACTGGTAAATCCTTTCGGCCTTCTCATCGGTTTCACTGTTGTCTTTATCTCGATCATGAAAGAAGGACTGAGGGCTACAAAAGAGCTGCCTGAAGACTAAAAAGGATCCAAAAAACACCTGAACCCCCGAATCCTCGAACCCTTATTTTAGTTATTGCTGTAAGGACCATTATAAGGACAGCGGCCACCATCAGCAATAACAGAACATTGAATGCCTGATAAGTAAGGCAAGGGAAAGTGGCATACCCAGATAACAAGATCCGGTCTTTTGTCTATGGGGATTCCTCTGCTTACCCTCTCAATAACCCTTTTTTCAAGATGAATGCAATATGACTGCTCTGCTACGGATTTAATATCCATAACTATTTTAAACAAGCTATTGAAAGACTAATGAAATAGTCAATATGTCATGCTGAATTTATTTCAGCATCTCTTATATCAAGCTGGATGAGACCCTGAAACAAGTTCAGGGTGACAAAACTCACTTCACAACAGCCTGTAAATATCCAAAACAATTCCTATTTATTTATTACCTTAATCGCCTTGTTATCATTCGCCGTTTTAAAAACACAGATTGAGGATTTACCAGTCCCTACAGTCCCGTACATGTAGTAAATATCAATACCTGCATCAGCAATCTTCTTCGCAACTTTCTGCAACTCCCCCACCCTATTTGGTATTTCCACAGTAATAATATCTTCTTCTTCAATCTTTACCTTCAATGGACTGAGGGCATTCTTTGCCTTTGCATTACTTTGAGTGATCAACATAAATTCAGCCTCGTTTTCCATTTCATATGCACAGATAGCTGTGATATTGACTTTTGCACCTGCTAATGCGGTGCCAATCTCTGAAAGCAATCCAACCTTGTTTGTCATTGTAAAGCTTAATTGCTTGGATTTTTTTGCCTTTGCCATAACCCACCTCCCCTAAAAAGCTTTTAAATTGTATTTTAATACATGCT
>DASPRG010000180.1:0-2510 GCA_035624555.1 Thermodesulfovibrionales bacterium | reverse complement strand
ACATCTTTAAGGTTCTTTTCTGGAAGACTATTGCCGCTGAAAGAGATTGTTTTGACTTTGACAGTTTTCCCTTCGAATATAAAGAAAGAGAGACTTACAAGATCATCCTTTGACGTGATGACAGGTGCTATCTGTGCAGAGGAATACCCCTTTGTATGATAGAGTGAAAGCATTCTGGAGACAGCCTCTTCCACAATATCATCGCTGAAGTCCTCGGCCTCGAAAAAAGGCATCTCTTTGAGAAAGGTCTTTGTGGAGATAGCGCTATTGCCCTCTATAGAGATTATCAGACGCTTACCAGGGTTAACAGGAAGAGTGAGTGTTCCTTCAGTAAATGTATAAGGGCCTATAACAGGTCTGAAATATCCATTCTTTTTGTAATATGTCTTTATCTTTTCAAGGTCTTTTCCCAATTTCACCTGATCATAGATATTTCCCTCAGATAAACTCATCATTCTTATAATCTCTTCAGATCCTCCAGGGACTATGATCTTTTTAATTATTTCCGGTTCCCCGGTATTGACCTGGAGATGTATATTGATTCGATATGGTTTTTTAAGCCTTTCAATCCTTGTTTTGACACTCGAATTAGGAAACCCACGCAAAGCAATCTCATGTCTCAGCTTTTCGATAGCAGTCTCAATCATGTCGTATCTCATGACCTGTTCCTCTTTAAGAAGGAAGTTATTTTTTATAAATCTTCTGGAAAGGTCATAATTTCCCTCAACAGATATCTTTTCTATGAAATCTCTCTCCTTCACATTTATCGTAACCTTTGTCTTTTCCTCATCCGTTGTCTCGATAGATATGTCTTCGAACACACCTTTTAAAAATGCCCTTTTGATACCCTGCTTTACCTTTTCACTATCAATTTGGTTGCCTGGCTTGATGTCGAGGAGGTAAAGAAGCTCTTCTTTCTCAATAGAATAAAGTCCGTTGATTTCTATTTCAGCAACTATTGCCCCTTTAACCTTGGAAACCAAGAAAGAAGAGATCATCAGGAAGGAATAAAAAATGAGAATTATAAACTTTCCAATATAAAACTCCGATTTCCTATTGTTCATTTAAATTCAAACCTGAACTTTATATCACCTCCCACAATTCCTCTTTCATCCCTGCTACCAATGAGAGAGATGTTTCTATCAAGGAGGTATTCCAGCTTTAGTATCTGTTCTTCGGTAGCGGCAGAACCCATAGTGCTTGAATAAGTTACATATAACCTGTCGCCAAGGAGCCTTTTCGCTACAGTTACTCTTGGCTCAACTGTACCTGTAATTTTTGAGACATAAGGACCAACCTGAAGCCTGTCAAGGCCGGTTATTGTCTTCAGCCTTTCCTCGAAAACACCCCCTAGTTCACCTGCAAGGAATGACGTTGCCTCCCCTGAGCTTATACCGCCTCCAAGAGACTGTTGCTGCTGCAGTTCTTGTCTTTCCTTCCCAACTGTCAGGAGGGCAAGGACATCCATCTCCTCGAGCGGTGGATCTGAGGATAACGAGAGATTGAAATGCTCCATCTTTCCTTCAATATTTAGTTTGATTCGGTATCCCTTTACGCTTGTTTCGGCCATGAGTTCAATAAACGGGTTCAGCCTGTTTGGATCTGCAAAATCAGCGCTTGCATGAATTATCTTGAATTCGTTGTTTCTGAAATAGAAAACCCCCTCTTTTGATTCAAGCCTTCCAAACAGTATAGGTTGGGATATTTTCCCTCTCACTATCATATTTACTCTCACAGGCGCCCTTGCGACATTGTTGTCAATAGAGATATTGTCACTACCCGAAATACTTATATTAAGCTCTGTTTCTTCAAATCCCGATAATACCGCTTTAGGTCTCTCCTGTGCCTTTGTCTTAAGAATAAAGCTCTTCCAATCAACCTTTTCTTTGTACTTGGCACTCTTTATCTTTATGTCACCACTGATGCCCTGTGCCTCTGGTGTGCCTTTATATACAAGATTGCCCTTAAAATTTATGCTGAAATCTCTCGAAAGAGCGGTTGATATGTTATCAAGATCAGATTCAAAATGGAATCGTGTTACATGAAAGCCCTTAAGATAGAGTAGACCTGATACATTTATTTCACCACCTCCGATCTTACCTGAAAGTTTTTTCACAATAAACTTGTCCTCATCAATATATGCATAACCATCGATGGAAGTAATACGGGGATAATTACCCTTTAATCCAAAAGAGGCGTTCGATATCTTCAAGTCCCCTTTGATACCAGGATTCTCCCATTTGCCCGTAATGGAAAAGACAAAGTCAGTATCACCAGTCAAATGTTCCACTCTCTTAAACAGTGCTTTTAATGGTAAAAGAGAAGATTTTCCTTCGAGGTGGAGGTTGTATTCTCTGCCGAACTCCATGTCACCAGAGACTTTGATTAATGATGTACCTCCACTCCTGACAGCAAAGTCTGGAAAAGAGAGTTTCCTGTTGTCAATCTGGACCTTTATATCAGAATCGGTCGAAAAGCTGTAGCCAAGAAGTGAAAGGGTCAGATTGTTT
>DASPRG010000176.1:0-4095 GCA_035624555.1 Thermodesulfovibrionales bacterium | reverse complement strand
CTTTCTCAAAAAACTATCAGGGTCTTCACCTTCAGGAAGTAGCAGAACCTTTGCCCTGAAATTGAATTCAGAAAGTATTTCCAGAGATCTCTTTGCAGCAGCAACACCGGCCTCATCATTGTCGAAGACAAGTACAACCTTTCCGGTTAATGGCTTAAGCCTCTGTAACTGCCTTGAGGTCAATGCTGTTCCCAATGGAGCAACCGTGTTTTTAAACCCATACTGATGACATACTATGGTGTCGAGATATCCCTCAACAATGATGGCATAACCTTTTTTCCTTATCTCTTCTTTTGCGAGGTTCAAAGCAAAGAGAGTCTCACCTTTTTTAAATATTCCTGTCTCGGGAGAATTAAGATATTTTGGAAGAGAATCGTCTAAAACTCTACCACCGAAGGCAATAGCATCATTCTGGTAGTTATATATAGGAAAGATGATACGTCCTCGGAAAACATCCCTGAAGCCCCTTTCGTCAGATACAGCAAGCCCTGCATCCTTTATAAGTGAATCGCTATAGCCTGTCTTCTTCAGATATTTTATAAGACCTTCTCTTTCATTCGGTGCATAGCCTATGGAGAAACTGTGAAGAGATGACTCTTCAATCCCTCGATTCTTTAAATAAGTCTTGGCTACTTCTGAGCCATTAAGATTCTTGATAAAAAATTTCTCAGCCTCTTTGTTTATATTGAGCAGCTTTTCACGTTTTTCAGAAAGCTCTTTGTCAAAGGTGAATTCCTTAATCTTAATACCGGCTTTTTTCGAAATATACTGCACTGCTTCATTGAAAGAGAGGTTTTCATGTTTCATAAAAAAGCTGACTACATCACCGCCGATCCCGCACCCAAAACAGTGAAATATCTGTTTTGATTGGCTTACCATAAAAGAAGGGGTTTTTTCAGCATGGAAGGGACAGAGAGCTTTATAATTCTGACCGGATTTCTTTAACTGGACATAATCGGATATGAAATCAACGATGTCTATTTTAGACTTTATTTCTTCAAGCAGTCCTTCAAACTTCATTAAGCCTGCTCTACGATTCGTCGACTGAATCTCTTAAATCCAGAGCATTCTAAAATCTCTAATGAGGTACCTTTCGTAATCTCATCTAAAAGCAAATTAAGTCCAAGATTATCGCTTGAAATATGTCCGGCAATAATAACATTCAGGTGGTTCTTTTCAGCCTCTTTTCGGTGTTCCTCGCTCAGGTGCATCGCAACAATTGTGCTTACTCCACTTGTTGTGAGGCTTTCAAATATTTCCTTTGCGCCTTCTGTGCCACCTGTCATATCAACAAAGATCTTTCCTGCCTTCCTGTTCTTTGAGCCAAGAAATATCTTTGGGCCCACACTGCTTAATCCTGCCTCTTTATATTCGGGTATGCCTTTGAGTATCTTGATCACATCATCTATAAGATAGGGCTTCTTTTCATCGAAAAGTCTCTGGAGATAACTCGAAACCATGTTATCAGCAGGAGTGTGAAGACAGAGAAAGGGAATACCGAGAAGCCTTGCTGCATCTACCGCTCTTGAATGGTTAACCGGCAGAAGCCTTCTTTCCACTTCTTTTATCCTTCCATCCATTAGCCCCTCTGCAATATTGATGGGGACTCCAAATCTGTTCAATATATCTGATTGCATATGCATCACGGCATAAAGGTTTGCATATGCTCTTCCTTCGGGATGATGTGAAAGGAGGAGGTCAACCTGCCTTCCCTTTGATCGAAGGCTGTCAGCGAGCAGTATCTCACCGACTTCAATATCAATACCGACAAGGGCGGTTCGGATCTCCTCATCACCTGTCCCGAAAAGAATCCTTGAATCAGAGTAAGGGTTCTGGAGAGATTCCATGTCGAAGAAGTCTTTCTCGTCAGGTTTAAGCTCGTCAAAAATATTTTTCCTCTGTTCAAAATCTTTCGAAACAATATCCCTGCCACGAGGGTCATTGTTCATACCATTTTCTATTGCTTTTTTATAAATATCTCTTAGTTTCATGTCTTTTGTAGTAGTTCTATTACCCGTTGATTCACAACCTTTCCATCAGCAGCACCTTTCAAGCGGGGCATGAGGATGCGCATAACCTTACCCATGTCTTTTACACCTTCAGCAGAAGCTTCTTTTATCGCCTCGATGATTAAACGGTCAAGCTCTTCTAAGGAGAGCTGACTCGGCAAGTATGATTGAAGGATTAAGAGCTCCTTTTTTTCTTTTTCTGCAAGGTCTTCTCTCCCTCCCTTTGAAAAAAGCTCGATCGATTCACGCCTTTGTTTGGAGAGCGTAGAGATAACAGAGATTATTTCTTCATCAGACAATTCACTTCTCTTCTCTATCTGCTTGTTCTTGATGGCTGCCTTGACCATCCTTATAGCAGAAGTTTTGAGATTATCAGAGCTCTTTATCGCTACCTTTAAATCGTCGTCTAGTCTCTGCTGAAGAGACATTACCTTGCCGCCAATTTCATTCTTCTGAAGGCTTTCTTCCGAGCAGCGATAGCCTTTTTCTTCCTCTTCACACTCGGCTTTTCGTAGTGCTCTCTTTTCTTTATATCGGAGAGTATTCCTTCTCTTTCACACTGTTTTTTGAACTTTCTGAGTGCATTTTCAAAGGACTCACTCTCATGAACCCTCACAACGGGCATCCATATACCCCTCCTCTCTTTTTATAGATTTTTATTTAAGAGTCGATGTTCATTTTAACAGTTTGCAAATTTCTCTGTCAATGTAAGATATGGATATAAGTATTTTTATTTTCGTGAAAAAACTCAGAGTAGTCATTAGCGCACCATATAAGATTCCCTCTCCTATTCTCCTATTAAACCCTATAGGATAAATACTTACAAAACGGAAAGCCAAATTCCTACAAGAAAATCAGACATATGCTGATACTTATTATTATCTCCATGCATTAGAGTCAAGATGTTTGATTTAACTTTAATTTAACCCAAAGGATATTTTTTGTTGTAAAAAATATATTTGAGGTGAAATATATATAACTCAGGTATGAAAAAGAGCAATACAATGAAAGGAGCAGATCATGATTACTCTCGAAGTGAATCAGAAAAAATATGACATTGATGTAAGCCCTGATGTGCCCTTATTGTGGGTTATACGGGAGCATCTAAAACTTACAGGCACAAAGTATGGATGTGGCATGAGTTTGTGCGGAGCATGTACTGTCCATATTGATGGGAAAGCCCAGAGATCTTGTCAGATTCCCGCTGGAGAGGCACAGGGCAAAAAGATTACCACCATAGAAGGCATACCTGAAAATCATCCTGTAAAGAAAGCATGGGTAAAGACACAGGTTCCACAGTGCGGTTACTGCCAGTCAGGTCAGATCATGCAGGCAATAGCCCTGCTTTCAGAAAAGCCAAATCCAAAGGAAGAAGAAATAATGGATGCCATGAATGGTAATCTCTGCCGTTGCGGGACCTATCTAAAGATAAAAAAGGCCATTACCATGGCAGCAAAGGGGGGTAAGAAATGAGAACGAATATGACGCGCCGAGAATTTTTACGATTAGCAGGACTTACTTTAGCAATCTCATTAACCCCTTCTGGATATCGCATATTGTCTGCTGAAGAGGTTACTAAAGATAAATCATTCAATCCGAATGTATGGTTACAGATAACGCCTGATAATATGGTAACTATTGTTGTGAACAAGTCAGAGATGGGGCAGGGTATTTATACATCTCTGCCGATGATTGTGGCAGATGAGCTCGAGGCTGACTGGAGACGGGTAAAGATTAAGGCGGCACCTGCAGGAGATAAATACATCGATCCTGTCTCGGGAATGCAGTCAACAGGTGGAAGCACAAGTGTCAGGCATATGTTCGAGCCATTGAGAAAGGCAGGTGCAGCAGCCCGTGAAATGCTTCTAAGTGCAGCTTCAAAAAAATGGGGTGTTCCAGTAAGTGAGTGTGAAGCCTCGCAAGGAAATGTAATCCATAAAAAGAGCAATCGTAAACAAACCTATGGCCAGCTCTGTGAAGATGCTTCCCAACTGATAGTACCGCAGAATCCGACTTTAAAGAAAGAAGGCCAGTTCAGGATTATTGGCAAACCCTTCGATCGCCTTGATGTTATCGAAAAAGTAAA
>DASPRG010000174.1:0-6520 GCA_035624555.1 Thermodesulfovibrionales bacterium | reverse complement strand
ATATTACAACCTAAAAAAGCAGCGATCTTGAGATATCTGTCAACAGCATGGATATCCCTTCCGCCTTTGACCTTATGTGTATAGAAAAATCTGCTTCCCTCTCTTGCTTCCTGAAAACCAATTCTGAACAGGGCACCTGTGGACCGAGTAATTATGCCACTTCTCAGAAGCCCCTGAAGATCAACGACAATATCATAATTTTCTTTTTTGAGAGCTTTCAAGAAGACCCGGAGTTCATGAATGGAGTCACGAATATGAGATAACTTTTTCCACATATCCTTATTGATCACCCAGATTTTGTTTACCATGGGATGACCTGTAAGGAGTTCCTCCAACCCCTTCGCAATGACCCAGTGAACCTCTGCCTTAGGAAACCTTTCTTTTAATACATTTAGAAATGGCAGGCTGTGGACAACATCACCGAGGGAGCTTGGTTTCACAATAAGGATTTTTTTAGGATTTTTTATTATTTGCATTTCAAACTTGTGACAACGGTAAACACATAAAATGCTTGTATGTTGTCATTGCGAGCGACCAATAGGAGCGCGGCAATCTCTGTCTTTTTAGATTGCTTCGTCGCCCCGACTTAATCGGGACGACGAAGCAATGACATCGCAGTTTTCTAATATCCAGTTTACTGCCTCCTTTAAATCCTTTGCTTCATAATCAGCACTGAGTGACTCTTTGTCCTGTCCTGTCTTTACAAATACACCCTTTGCACCAACAGCCTTTGCAAGGATCATATCTGCTTCTTTATCCCCTACTACAAAGGACCTTTTGAGGTCAATCCCATGCTCAGCCCTTGCCCTGAGAAGCATCCCTGGTTCAGGTTTCCTGCAGGGGCAGTGTTCTGCAGGATGATGCGGGCAGTAATAAAAATCATCAAAATCATAGCGTTCGATAAAAATCTTGTTTACTTCTCTTACAAAATCCTTTTTGATAAGACCTCTTGCGATTCCTGATTGGTTGCTGACGCCGATAAGCCTGAACCCCCTTTCTTTAAGGAGTCTTACCGTACTAACATCTTTAAAAATCTGTAAGTCATCATATTTATTAAGGTATCCCACATCTCCGCATAGTGTCCCATCTCTGTCGAAAAAAACCGCGGGATTGCCCGGCAATATCTTTTTAATGCCTAAATAAACATCATCTGAGGTTACTGCATACATACATCTCATATCATTATTTTTGCAGATGCGTTCAAAACAGGGATTGCATGAGAGACTGGAGGTTACCACGACATTACTGCTTCCTTCTGCTTCAGGCGGAGGACCTGTTAATTCAGGGTCTGTAGAGCCAAATATTGCAACCAGAGGTGTTCCAACGGCATAGGCAATGTGCAGTGGGCCTGAATCATTGGTAACAAAAACATCGCACTCTGAAATAAGGGGAATAAGCTCTCTGAGAGACGTTTTTCCAGCGAGATTTAAAATCCCCCCTTGCCCCTCTTTAGAAAAGGGGGGTGAGGGGGGATTACTAAATTGCGGAGGTAAGGGATTCGACTCTTGAATACCGATAAACTTCTCGATTTCCTGTGCAATACCTATCTCATTCTTACCACCAAAGATCACAGCACTTCCCTCGGTATCTTTCAAAAACCAGTTCGCGACTTCAGCAAACCTCTCCGGAATCCATCTTTTGGCTGAACCATATTCTGCACCTGGATTAATTCCCAAAACAGGCCTTCTCATGTCTTTTAATATATTCCTTGCAGACAATCTCTCATCAAGAGAAAGATACAGGTAAGGCGCTGAATATTCTTCTTTAATCCCTAACTGCTCAAGAAGGTTAAGATAATAGTTAATGTGATGTACTTTCCGCTCATTTTGAGGCACAGGAACAGCTGTTGTCAGAAAGAAACCTCTTGCATCCCTGTTATATCCGACTCTCTCTTTTATCCCTGCGAGAAATGCAATAAAGGCTGCGTCGAAGGCATTTTGAAACAGGACTGCGCTGCAAAAGCCCTTTTTATTCAGCATCCTCGCAAGTTTTATCTTGCCGATGATACCTCTATATTCATCACCATAAATAATTATTTCATCCACATTCGGATCTTTCTCAAAGAGAGGTACTACCCAGGGTCTAACAAGGAGAGAGATTTTTGCTTCGGGCAATGCTTTTTTGAGAACCCTTAATGCAGGGAGGGTCATAACAGCGTCACCTATCCAGTTAACCCCCCTAACGAGCAGGTTCTTACAGGCTTTATTCAGCATGTAATAGTGTACCCTGAATTACGGGGAAATGTCATGACGAATACCCTACAAATCTTGACAATTAGTCTTCATGGGGCTATGATTTTATAAAATGATCCTTCTTTAAGTAGTCCTTGATCTCCTTTGTACTGACACATAAGAAAGAAGTGTTTGATTATGTTCAATGATAGAAGTGACGCTGGAGCTCAGCTCGCAGCAAGGTTAAAGGAATATAAAGATCAGAAAAAAGTTCTTGTACTCGCCCTCCCAAGAGGGGGAGTCGTAACAGGATATGAAATCGCCCGTTCTCTCAATGTGCCACTGGACATTGTCATTGTCCGAAAAATAGGATTTCCAGGACAGCCTGAACTGGCGATAGGCGCTGTTTCTGAAACAGGAACTGTCGTTTTAAATGAGTTCATTATATCCACCTATGGCGTCCCAAAGGATTATATAAGCCATGAGATTTCAAGACAAAAAGAAGAGATCACTCGAAGGATTAGACTTTACCGTAAAGGAAAGAGCCTTCCAGACCTTGAAGGGAAAACGATCATACTCATTGACGATGGAGTTGCTACTGGAGCAACAATAAAAGTAGCAATTACAACTTTAAAGAAAGAAAAACTCAATAAATTAATCGTTGCACTTCCTGTTGCTCCACCTGAAATAGCTGATGAGCTTCAGCAGATGGTGGATGAATTTATCTGCATAGAAACCCCCCTTGATTTCATGGCTGTGGGGGCTCACTACATTGACTTTGCCCAGGTCTCAGACGAAGAGGTCGTTGAGCTGCTCCAGCGATCAGCAGGGAATTTCCATGACTGATTTAGCTGCCTCTTATTGTTGATTAATACCTGCGGAAAATTTAGAATTGAAGGGCAACAAAAATCAATAATCACCTACTTCCCCCTTTAGGAAAGGGGGGCAATGTTTAAGACCCCTCCTTTTTAAAGAGGGGTGAGGGGAGATTACTGAAAATAAGTTCAATAAGCGTAGTTCGGATCATAACTGTTTTTATAAGGAGAAAGAATGAAGTTTTTTGAAAGACTGAAAGAAGGTCTTACAAAGACGAGAAAGGGTTTAATAGAAAAAGTAGAATCCCTTTTCACAGGTCGCAAGATCGATGAAGAAACCCTGGAAGAACTTGAGGAAATACTGATCACAGCTGATGTAGGCACAAAGGCTGCGGGAGAGATTATGGCGTCGATCAGGGAAAAAACAAAGAGAGGCGAGGTAAAAGATACTGACTCTCTGAAGGAACTGTTGAAGAAAGAGATGGTAACCATCCTCGGTCAACCTCATCCTCTTGTTGTTCATGGAGGTCTACCTTTTGTGATCCTCGCTATTGGTGTCAATGGAGTGGGTAAAACAACGACCATCGGAAAGCTTGCAAGCAGGTTCCGCTCTCAAGGTCTCTCTGTTATGCTTGCAGCAGGAGATACGTTCAGGGCTGCTGGGATTGAGCAACTCGAAATATGGGCAGACAGAGCTAAGGCACAATTTGTTAAGCACAAGAGCGGCTCAGACCCGGCTGCAGTTGCCTTTGATGCGATCGAGGCAGCAAAGCACAGAGGTGTAGACGTTGTTATCATAGACACTGCCGGCAGGTTGCACACAAAAAGTCCTCTCATGGAGGAACTCAAAAAAGTAAAGAGAGTCACTGAAAAGGCAATACCCGGGGCACCTCATGAAATCCTGCTTGTCGTTGATGCAACAACAGGTCAGAATGCACTGAGGCAGGCAGATATGTTTAATCAGGCAATAGGGGTGACCGGAATTGCTCTCACAAAGCTCGATGGTACTGCAAAAGGTGGTATTGTATTTGCGATTAAAAAAGATTTCGGGATACCCGTGAGACTAATAGGAATTGGCGAGGGGTTAGATGACCTAAGAGATTTCAATCCAGAGGAGTTTGTAGAGGCACTGTTTTCATAAATTCGATCCATATCGGAAGTGCTGCCCTCGCACCTGTTTCCCCAGGACCGATTGGCGTATGGTCATCTCTACCAACCCAGACACCAACAGCCAGACTGTCATCAAAACCAATGAACCAGGCATCGGTGTAATCATTTGTTGTACCCGTCTTACCATACACAGGCCTTCCGATCTCTCTTGCCTTTCTTGCTGTGCCCTCTTGAATGACTGCATCAAGGGCTATCCTCATCTCTTCAATAGCATTTGTATTGATTACCTCTTCTGTTTTAGGTCTCGTTTCTTCGATGACCACTCCATCTTTGTTCAATATCTTTTCATATGTGAGAGGCTCAATATTTCTGCCTGTTGCAAAGGTAGAGTAGGCTGAGACTAATTCCATAAGTGTTACGTCTGAGGCACCGAGTGCTGTTGGCAGGTAGGGCTGGAGATTGCCCTTTATGCCAAGCTTTCGAGCAGTTTCTATTACATTTGCCATACCGAGCCTGCCAGCAAGTCTGACAGTAGCACAATTTAAGGATTTTGCAAGCGCCTTTTTAAGAGTAACCGGTCCGTAGTATTTTCCATCATAGTTCTTGGGAGACCAGGCCTTACCCTGCTGTGCACCTCTAAAGGATATTGGAGAATCAATAATCTTATCTTGTGATAGCATCCCGTTCTCAAAGGCAGTCAGGTAAACAAAGGGTTTGAATGCCGAACCTGGCTGTCTCTTTGCCTGTGTTACCCTGTTATACTGGTTTTTCCAGAAATCAAGCCCACCCACCATAGCCTTTACGTGTCCTGTCTGAAGTTCTATCGCAATGAGCGATGCTTGAATTCCTGGCTTCACTCTTTGTTCGATGGCTTCTACCCCTTTACTTATCGCCTCTTCTGCTATCTTTTGCATCCTGTAGTCCAGCGTTGAGTAAATCTTATACCCTGAAGTGTATATCTCATGTCCATACTTCTGTTCGAGCTTCTGGCGCATAGATTCTATGAGATATGGTGCTTCATATTTCCTCATATGTGGTGTTTTGGGTAAAGTTTCATTTATAGCCTTATCAAACTCCTCCTCAGTAATAAACTTATGGTTGAGCATCCTCTTCAGTACAACTGAACGCCTTTCCCTTGCACCTTCCGGGTTTTTGAACGGGGAGAAAAGAGAAGGTGCCTTAGGAAGAGAAGCAAGGAGTGCCGCCTCCCCAACGGTAAGCTCGTTGACAGATTTTCCGAAATATGTCTGTGAGGCCGCTTCTATGCCGTATGCCCTTGTTCCAAAGTATGCCTGATTTAAATAAAGGCCGAGAATTTCATCCTTTGTATATTGTTTCTCTATCAAAATGGAAAGAGCCGCTTCCTTTAATTTCCTCTTTACAGACCTTTCAGGTTGTAAAAAGAGCATTCTCGCAAGCTGCTGGGTAATGGTGCTTCCTCCTTCGACAATACCTCCTGCCCTGATGTCACTCCACATTGCCCTTATTATTCCGATGAGATCAACCCCGGGATGATAGTAAAACCTGACGTCTTCAACAGAGATAAAGGCTTTTTTTACATGTTCTGGTATCTGATAATATGGTACGAATGTTCTCCGTTCAATATAGAGTTCTGCAATTACCTTACCATCACTCGAGTAGACCCTGGATGATTCTATAGGAGTGTATTCCTCAAGGCGCTTTATTTTTGGTAGGTCAGATATAACCCAGTATGTAAAGCTCCCAAGAATACCTATGATAGCGGAGAGAATTATGAGGAAGATGATAATCCTCTGTGGAGACGACTTCTTCTTTTCTTTTTCCAAATTATTCCCGACCCTTATCATTGATTAATTATAACTCAGTGTGTTCAAGGATTTGAGCATTAACTCAAATAACGCAGACATTGCTCAAAAATTTATTTAACTCGATAATTTATCGGGAATATCTTTATTGGTTATATTCATAAAAATATTCGGTAAACCATCAGTTAAAAGTACATTAAGGTATCGAAAAATAAATTTTCTCACAACATCTGCATTATGTAAATGCATTTTCCGGGTTAAGGGGGCAAAAAAGGGTGAGTGTGGATTTGAACAGTCATTTTCGGAACAACTTAAGCTATAATAACTACCAGCTACAGATTTAACGAAAGCCATGGAGTAGAAATGCTGATTAAAGGCAAGGTATGGAAATTTGGTGATGATGTAGATACTGATGTCATTATACCAGCAAGATATCTTAATACATCTGATCCAGAGGAGCTTGCAAGGCATTTGATGGAAGGCCTTGACAGAGATTTCCCCTATAAGGTAAAAGCAGGGGATATCCTTGTTGCTGGTAAGAACTTTGGTTGCGGCTCATCAAGGGAGCATGCACCAATTGCGATAAAGGCAGCAGGAATACAGGCTGTCATAGCAAAGAGCTTTGCGAGGATCTTCTACC
>DASPRG010000172.1:0-4813 GCA_035624555.1 Thermodesulfovibrionales bacterium | reverse complement strand
AGAGTATAACCACAGAGCGTATGACCGATCTCCCGTGGGCTTGGTGCTTCTGTCAGAGATTTACCGACCATCTCTGCGGCAAGATACGGAACATCAGGACAACCACCTCCTGAGATGTTTACGATAATCAGGGAATTCTTGTCAACGGTCAATTTCATATTAGCAGCCCGAACCATAAGGTATTGGCCAAAATCTTTAACATGAAAGAGATCAACGGGTTTCAGCAATGGACTGTCAACAGGGACTACTTGAAGGGGTGGAATCTTTGCCTCCCTCAGTATTCTTACAATGGTTAATTGTTCAAGAAGGGGGAACTCTATGACAAGATCACAACCACTCCTAATCTCAGGAGGTGGGCCCATGACCCTGATGTCCCATCCATTTACTTTTAGAATACCTTCTGCACGAATTACCTCACTTGTATTTTCAAAGACCAGAATACCTCGCTCCAGATTCTGTGCAGCACGGGGTTTTGACTTTTTCTGTTTCAAGAAATTAAAAAGAGACATTTTAATCCTTTGTAATGGTAATGCGATACCCAATTCCTTCAGGTTGAATATCTGAAACCTGCCATCCCTGTGTTCTTGCAGCCCTGGTCACATTCTCCTTAGAGGTATCCGTATCTACCAGGATCACAAGCTCTCCCTTATTTATTTTACTGATCTCATTAAGGGTCATCATAACGGGTTGAGGACATGAAAGACCCCGGACATCAACAATCTTACTCATTGCATCCCTCCTAAGCAGATCTTTTTCTCATAGTAAACCCTATGAGAAAGCAAAATAAAAGACCGATGATTACAGCGGAAATCCCATTTGGCCCAATTCCTTTAGGCGAACTGGCCAGACCAAAGTTGTGGGAAAAGGCAGCGCCGAAGATCATACCGAGAACAAAGACAGCTGCGTCCCCGTCTCCTTCACCAGCCAGAAAGAGTTGACGACCTGGACATCCTCCTGCGAGTGCAAATGCCAGACCTGCTAACACCATTCCACCAAAGTTCCAGAGTTCCATTGTATGTGCTACTGGCTGGTTTTCAAAACCAGGATTAAATTGCCCAAGAATCAGATTTGTGACAAATGCGCTTACGACAAGACCAACAATACCCAGAAATAAATGCCCCTGTCGAAACAGGATGAGGTCTCGAAACGCTCCCATGGTGCAGAAGCGGCTTCGCTGGGCTATAAAACCTATGCCGAGGCCGACACAGAGGGATATTATCAACGGAGCATGCATAGATCCAGGTCCCTTGAGGCTATAAAAGAGAATCCCGCTCTTATCCTGTCCCTGAACCTGTGGATTCATCAGCATCAATACGAGGAAACCTATCATGACGAGAGGTAACATCCAGCCCACGGTAACATGTGTGGATTGTGTTCGGCCAAGGCTATAACCACCTTTGAGAAAGCGAGTGCCAATCCAGATACCAGTAATTAAGCCAAGGAGACCAAAGATCGCGTTCCAGTCACCACCTGTCAGACGCAATAACGCCCTCCAGGGACATCCGAGAAATACGAGGGCACCAATCATTGCAAAGACCCCCAGTAAAAATCTTACAATGGGGTCTGAACCTGACCTCGGCCGAAATTCTTTGAAAACGTAGGCAGCAATCAACGCCCCCAGCACAAACCCAATGATCTCTGGCCTCATATATTGGACCACATCAGCACGATGGAGCCCGACTGCACCAGCGATATCCCTTTCAAAACATGCAACACAGACACCCATATTCCCTGGATTGCCCCATTTTTGCAAAAGGGAAGCAAAAATGCCGATAAATGCCCCAACACTAATAATCCCCCCCTTTGAAGCAAAGAAATCTTTTAGAGTGGACATACAACCCTCCTTTCGTTGGATCAAAGAAAAATACCTTCTAATATCATGAAATATACTCAGTCTATCTGTCTAATAGATTTTCTCAATTGACAATAATCATCTTATAGAATTTATCTATTTGCTTTATAAGATTTATCTTTATATGATGAATTAATGGATATCTTTACTTTGTGGTTGGAAAGATGGCAAAAAAGGTGACAACGCCGCGTCTTGCTATATGCAATATTTTTGGACAGGATGCAGAAATGTTGGCTGATTTTGCTTATACTCACGGCTTTCAGGGAATAGACTGGTCCATTGATCTTAATATTTCAGAAGAGGATTTCTTAAGGAAGATGTATCAGCTCAAGGAATTCGAAGTGCGTTATCACTGCTTTTTTTATAATATTGACCTTGCTTATGCTGACCATAGGTCAGAGGAGGCCATGAATTTTTTCCGACATGTTATCGATCTTGTCTCTGCTGCCAGTGGAAAACACATAACCATCCATATCGGTCTTGGAGAGCATTCGAGTCAAGAACTCGATTGGCAGAAGGGTATAGAGAATCTTTCAAGCCTTGTATCTTTTGGTTCCGGGAAAAAAATAACCGTTTCTCTTGAAAACATCATCAATGCGTGGACACATAACCCAAAACTATTTAAAACATTGATTAAGGAAACTGGTGCAGGGATAACCTTCGATATCGGTCATGCGCATGCCTGCATGAAAGATGCTTGTGAAGTGTATATTAAATCATATCGAGATCGGGTCTTCAACGCTCATATCTATCATACGGAGATTCCCCGGGTAGGGCATATAGCACCCGACAGCCTTGACGAGATTTTTGATCGGCTTGAACTACTGAGTTCAGCGCCTTCCTGCGACTGGTGGGTCATTGAGCTTTTTCAGCCAGATGAAATCCTTAGGACAAGAGATTTTCTAAAGCAGTACATTCAGCTTTCCAGAAGAGACTTTGAACAGCCTGTTGCTAATATGTAATAATTCCTTATAAAGGCATTCTTTCAAAACTTTTTTCTTTATATGAATATACCGGATCCCCTTCATAAGAAGTATATACTTTTAAAAAATATTCTCAAAAGTTACGGCGATATGGTTTTAGCTTACTCAGGTGGCAAAGATAGTACGCTACTTTTGAACACAGGTGTGGAAGCGTTGGGAACAAAACACATTCTGGCTGTAACGGCCGTCTCACCAATACGGAGAGAGGAAGAAAGAAAGCTTGCATCTGAACTCAGCATGAGACTTGGAATCCGCCACGAGGTGGTTTATACCAAAGAATATATGAACTCAGAATTCATCCATAATCCTGAGAAGCGCTGTTTTATCTGCAAGACTGAGTTATTTGAGTATCTCAAGAGATTTGCTGATGAGGTCGGTTTCAAAAACCTTGTCGATGGCACTAATTTCGATGACAGCAAGGAGATCAGACCAGTTTTTGGGATTGCAAGAAAATATGGAATCAAATGGCCCTTGTCAGAGGCGGAAATTGGCACTCAGGATGTGAAGCTCCTTCTTAAGCACGTAGGATTAAAGGATTATGTGCGGCCACATTATTCCTGCTCAGCATGGGAGATAGACCTCAAGAACATTGCTGAAAAACGTGATATACCAAGGGAACCGCCTTAATCGGCGCTGAAAAGCCCAACACCATATCAATAATATTAGTGTATTTGAATTACTCCGACTGGTTCGCTTAAAACTTCTCCCACTACATCTGCAGCTGCTGTTTTTCTCTCCAGTAGTTTTTGAATCAGGTCATTAGATCTGCTCGCTGGAACCGATATCAAAAGCCCTCCTGATGTTTGGGCATCTGCTAAAAGGTCTATGAGAATAGGCTCTATTTTTGAAGAAATATTTAGGTGATGGGAACAAAACTTCTCATTACGGTGACTACCAGCTGGCACCATTCCCATAGAAGCATACGTAAGCGCTTCAGAAATAATGGGAACTTTATCAGCATAAATACGTATTCCAACCTTGCTTCCCTTTGCCATTTCCAACGAGTGCCCTAAAAGTCCGAATCCAGTCACATCGGTACAGGCATTTACACCGACTTCTATCATAACCTCGGCTGCATCCTTGTTTAAGGTAGCCATTAACTCTGTAATTTTGGTTGTTGTCTTTTCGTCGAGCATTCTTCCTTTAAGGGCTGTTGCGAGGATACCAGTACCAAGAGGTTTAGTCAAAACAAGTAGGTCTCCAGGCTTGGCACCGGCATTGGTCAAAAACCTTTCTGGGTGAACAATGCCGGTAACAGAGAGACCATATTTTATTTCAGTATCCTCTATGCTATGCCCACCTACCATAACAGCTCCTGCTTTATGAATAATCTCCAGTCCACCTTCAAGAACAGAACGTAAAATAGTTTTATCCATTTCCTTAACAGGGGAACACACGATATTCATTGCAGTAAGTGGCCTCCCGCCCATTGCATAAACATCACTAAAGGAGTTTGCTGCGGCAATCCGTCCAAAGTCATATGGGTCATTCACAATAGGAGTAAAGAAGTCTAAAGTCTGGATAAGAGCTATTTCAGATGTAAGGCGATAAACGCCTGCATCATCTGATGTCTCGATACCAACCAGAAGATTTGGATCAGACCGAAAATGAAGACCAGTCAATATTTCTGTCAAGTCACCCGGACTTATCTTTGATGCTCACCCAGCAGCACGAGCTTGTTCGGCTAATCTTGGCGCATTCTGTAGACGGTGTAACATGTTTAATACTCCTGAATTCTCTTTTGGGAAAGGGGTAACGGGACTCGAACCCACCTGGCTCTTTTACTGGAAGACAAAAAGCTGAAAGAGCTAAGGTTGCTGGTCAAGCAAAGAAACCTGTCTGTCTTTACGCCATGACTCCAGTAATGCAGACCAGGCGGGGCACCAGCACCGATACCCCTCGAGAAAATCTATTTTACTTTTTCTACTGAATAGTCAGCCTCCATCCACGCCTTGATTCCGCCAGGATATCGATAGAC
>DASPRG010000166.1:0-4478 GCA_035624555.1 Thermodesulfovibrionales bacterium | reverse complement strand
TAAAGAAATCCTGTCTTTTTTTTATCCAGGTACAATAATACAGCTTTATGAAAGTCGCTGACTTTGACTTTTTTCTTCCGAAAAACCTTATCGCAAAAAGACCTTTGAGAGAACGGGACAGTTCACGGCTTCTTGTGCTTTGTCGGGATGGAATGATTGAACACAGAAGATTCTCTGACCTCGCAGCATATCTTGATCCAGGAGACATGCTTCTCATGAACAACACAAAAGTCTTTCCAGCAAGGCTTACGGGATATAAAAAAAACGGGGGTATTCTTGAAATCCTTCTCATAAGTAAAAAGGGAAATAATACATGGAAGGTGCTCTCAAAGGGAAGGTATACAGGAATGCTGAAAATTTCAGAGGAGCTTCAGGCTGTACTTCAAGATGGGAAGACAGCGATTTTTCAGTATTCTGGAGATTTTATGGACATTATCTGGAAATGTGGTGATATGCCCCTTCCACCATATATCAGACGTTTACCCGATGCATCGGATAAAGAGAGATACCAGACGGTGTATGCAAAGGAGGGGGGCTCTATAGCAGCACCGACAGCGGGTCTTCATTTTACTGAGAGACTTCTTCAGGAGATTATTACAAAAGGTATTGTTGTGAGGGAAGTGACTCTACATGTCGGTATTGGTACATTCCGGCCAATAAGGTCTGAAACTGTTGAAGAACATTCCATGGAACCTGAATACTTTGATATACATAGGGACATCATCTCTGAAATTGAAAGGGTAAAGGCATCAGGCAAGCGGATTGTTGCTGTGGGAACCACTACGACCAGAGCAATAGAGGGGTTCATTAATGGTAAGAGTAATGTAACAGCTCAAAATGGGAAATTCAGGGGAAAAACAGATATATTTATCTATCCCGGCTACAATTTCAAGATAGTAGACTCCATGATCACAAACTTTCATCTCCCAAGGTCAACTCCGCTCATGTTAGTTTCTGGCCTCTGTGGTTGGGAAAAATTGAGGAAATCTTATGAGGAAGCTATGATGGCAAAATATAGATTTTTTTCCTATGGCGATGCTATGCTTATCTTATGAAGAAGGCCAGTTTAAAAGAAAGATCATCCTCTTTTGTTATTGGCAAGGGGCTTATCATTATAGCTATTCTTATTCCCTCTTCACTCAGTTTTATGCTCGGCTATTTTGTCGGAAAAATTACCACGAAAGAAAGTCCCAAAACTACATTACAAGAAAGTCTGCGAAACAATGATATCCAGCCTGTAGAGGCACAATCCAAACAACAACTCCAGCCAAAGGCTTCTGATGCCTCTACTACAGAGCTTCAAACAACGGGGACCCCAAAAGAGGCAACACAGGGGTCTCAACAGGCCCAGAAACTGGCAAAAATCATATATACTGTTCAGGTAGGTGCGTTCAAAAACGCCGCAGAAGCAGATGTTCTTCAGAAGAGGCTTAAAAATAAAGGATATAAGACATATATGGCATTATCAGAGTCAAAAAGAGAGAAAGGGCTCTATAAGGTTTGGGTAGGAAAATTCAGCACCCGGAAAGAGGCTGAAGAACTATCCATGAAAATAAAAAAGGCTGAGGGCTTTCATGCATTTGTAACTGTTCAAAAAGAGGAGGAAAGTATACGTCAACCTTAGAGATTGAACTTGACAGCGAGAAAGAATACAGTCTGATTTACGGTGGTCTTGATAAAAACTTGAAGGTAATAGAAGAAACCTTATCCATCACAGCATCTCATAGGGGCAATAAGATATTCCTCCGCGGCGATAATAAATCCCTCGAAAAGGCAGAAAGGATTATTCAGGATATCCGGTCAATAAGCTCTGATGGTTATGACCTTAACCCTGAGGACATTCGTAACGCAATAAAGTCTACATCAGAAGGCGAATATACCTCACTGAAAGACCTTTTTTTAAATAGCATTCCTGTACCATCGAAGAGGAGATTTATCATACCCAAAACAGATACTCAAAGAAGATATATAGATGCTATAAAGACCTTTGACATGGTCATTGGCATAGGCCCTGCTGGCACGGGAAAAACGTATCTCGCAATGGCAATGGCTATCAATGCATTGTTGAAAAAAAAGATCAGCAGAATTGTTCTTGCAAGGCCAGCTGTTGAAGCAGGAGAAAAACTCGGGTTCCTGCCTGGAGATATATACGAGAAAGTTCACCCTTATCTGAGGCCTCTTTATGATGCACTCTTCGATATGATGGAGCCAGAAAAGGTCAGCAGGCTCATAGAGCGGGGCGTAATAGAGATCGCACCACTTGCTTTCATGAGGGGGAGAACCCTGAATGACTCCTTTATTATTCTCGATGAGGCACAGAATACAACATCAGAGCAGATGAAGATGTACCTTACACGGCTTGGATTCAACTCAAAGACAGTGATTACAGGTGATATCACTCAGATAGACCTTCCCTTTGGAAAGACTTCAGGCCTTGTAGAGGCTGAAAGAATCTTAAAGGATATTGAAGACATTAAATTTATATTCTTCTCGGAAAAAGATGTTGTAAGGCACAAACTCGTGCAGGATATTATAAAGGCGTATGAAAGATACGAAAAACGGAACCATCAAGAGTGATATAAGAAGAGGACTTTGGCGGGTTAAACCGCAAACCTTTTTGAAGATCGGCAAAGAAGATTTACCGAGGATTCTCATTCTTCTTGCAGCTGGGTTGATCGCTGCCCTCTTTATACAGAATAGGTTAGACATAGAAGAACTGTTAGGCGGATTCCTCATTGCGAGTTTACTGCTTTTTATCCTCTATAAAGATATTATGCGATACAAGCCTGCCTTGATTAAAAGTTACAACATGTTATTCCTCTACTGTCTTATGCTCTTATTTACCCTTTTCATCGGAAGGCTCTTCACTTATCTTCTCTATGATCTCTCCAAGGGCGCAAATATACCAGCCGAGGGGGTTATATTCGGTATGCCCTTGCCAGTGGGAGCCATGCTTGTTACCCTCCTTTTTGACTTCCATATGGCAATCACCTTTTCCTTTGCCGCTAGCATTCTGATGAGTCTCTGGCTTCATGATGCATCCTACACTATCTACGCCTTTGTTGGAAGCCTCACAGCAGCCTTTAGTGTAATAAGATGCAAAAAAAGGTCAGCGCTAATCTGGGGAGGGTTATCAGTAATTATTGTTAATGTCTTTACCGTGATAATACTGTTTCTCTTTGAAGGTACTCTCTTTACAACAAATACTTTATCTTCTATGGCCTTTGCAGCATTTGCAGGGATAAGTGTCTCTGCACTTGTCTCTCTGCTTTTGCCCCTCCTCGAGTATGTCTTTCATGTCACAACAGATATAAGCCTTCTCGAGCTCCTCGACCTCAATCAACCTGTGATAAGAAACCTCATGGTTGCAGCCCCGGGAACATATCATCACAGTGTTATCGTCGGAAATCTTGTAGAATCTGCTGCCGAGGCAGTTGGAGTAAACCCTCTGCTCGCAAGGGTTAGCTCGTATTACCATGATATCGGCAAGATAAAAATGCCTGACTATTTTGTAGAAAACCAGACCGGACCAGTGAGTAGACATGAAAGATTAACTCCTCACATGAGCAGTATGATTATTGTTAACCATGTTAAGGAAGGAGTTGAGATTGCAAAGCAAAATAAGCTTCCTCAGCCTCTCATTGACATCATCCAGCAACACCATGGCACATCTCTTATGACGTATTTCTACCAGAAGGCAAAGGAACAGGGAACCGATGCTTTACCTTCCGAAGAAGACTACAGGTATCCAGGGCTGAAACCACAGACTAGGGTAGCTGCCCTTGTGATGATGGCAGATGCTGTTGAGGCAGCCTCAAGGGTTCTCACCGATCCGACTCCGGCAAGGATTGCCTCTCTCGTTGAAAGGATAATCAATCATATATTCCTCGATGGTCAGCTCGATGAATGTGAACTTACCCTGAAAGATATCCAGGAAGTAAAAAAGTGTTTTACCTATATACTCACAGGCATATTACATAGGAGGATAGACTATCCAGGGTTTGATTTTACTGATGAAGGTTTATATAAAGAATCAGCAAAGGTCAATAAAGATAAGTCAACAGAGACTAAGAAGACTCCTAAGGGAGGCACTTCATCTCCTCGAGCTGCAAAGGTCTGAACTCAGCATTCTCTTTGTGAATGACAGGAGGATGAAGATACTGAACCTCCAGCACCGCGGTGTGGATAGAACCACAGATATTCTTTCCTTTCCGCAATTTAGCGCTGAAAAGCTGAAGGCTCGAAGAGCAGAAGTAAGAACTTCCGGTCCTCAGAGCTTCCGAACTTCAGAGCTTCTCCTGGGTGACATTGTTATCAACCTAACAAGGGCCAGAAGACAAGCAGCCGAAAATGGTCTTACACTTAATGAGGAATTGAAAAGGCTTGTTATCCACGGGCTTCTTCACCTTATAGGGCATGACCATGAAAAAAGCAGATATCAAAAAAATAAAATGGAGTTAAAAGAAAGGGAACTACTC
>DASPRG010000095.1:0-2710 GCA_035624555.1 Thermodesulfovibrionales bacterium | reverse complement strand
TCTCAATTCTATAGGTAAACTCAGAGACCCCCACTCTTTGGACATTGTTCATTAGCCTGCCGAGATAAAATTCAAAAGAGAATATACTCTTTCCCCCCTGAGTATTAGTTCAAGCGTGATTTTTGTCTTAACCCAAAAAATACATTTGACTTGATGTTGGCAGGCATATGGACATCAAAACCTTGATAATGCAGAATCTGGATGTATACGATATCACAGTGTATTGTATGGAAATATACAGGTATATTTTGATATCTTTCCACCAACAAAGGTGCTGCTATCAAGCTTTTGCTGCCCCTATGCCTGCCCCTTGGTTTTATGAATTGCATTTTTTGGGATAATTGAAAATATTAATAGGATAATTTATATAAATACTTTCGAATTATTATTTTGCTTGACATTAGGAAATTATTATTGTAAATTTTTTGTAAATATAGTATTTCTAATTGTAAAAAGAGGACGGAAAACGGAAGGCCTTTTTAGGGAAATTTTAAGAGAAGATGGCCGAGTTGCCTAAGGATAAACCTTTTGGTAAGCTCGGCTTTTTTGTGTGAAAGGAGGTGAGTATGAATAATAATTTATGCGAAGAAACTGTCAAAGTAGCTTCTGAATTGTATGAGAGAAGTGGCAGAGCAGAAGGCCGTGATCTCGATAACTGGCTTGAGGCAGAGAGAATTGTAAGGGCAGGAGAGCAATTTGGTATGAAGTTTATGCAAATACTGATAAAGAACCCTTCATCTGCAAACACACTCATGGAAGCAATAAAGCCTTTGATCGAGCTTGGACAGAAACAGCAGGATGCACATTTTTAAATAGTTATTTAAACATCTTGTGATTCCTGTTGAAGTCTAACCCATCACGAGATGGTAGTGGTGTTATTTTATCCTCTTATTGTTTTATCATATTCTTAACAAACACTCTACATTGAAAGTATCAAGGCCATGAATGACAACAATTTACATACAGAAATTGCCAAAGTAGCATCTGAACTTTATGAGAAAAGTGGAAGGGTGGAAGGTCATGACCTCGATAACTGGCTTGAAGCAGAGAAGGTTATAATATCACGATACAAAGGGCAAGAAAAGCGTAAATATGAAAGGAGACCATTTGTTAAGGTTATAAGGTATTCCCCCTACCACTACTTGGAAAAATCAACTGACATTACTTGTGAAGGTGTTACAGTTGACATCAGCGAAAGAGGTCTTGGAATGATAACCGACCGTCCTCTCAAAAAAGGAGATTTTTTGTTTTTTGAGCCAGAGATAAAGGTTAATGACTCTACAGCAATGGTCTCGACTGTAACATGGGCAAGGGAAATTGAGAAAGATATATACAGGGTAGGACTAAAGATATATACAAGGTAAAATGACTGTTAGATCGGGGTCTGATTTTTATGTAATGCCTTATTCATAAACCTTAGTGCCAATTCTGACTTTTTTAACATAAAAGAGCTCGCAGGAGCCGTCGCCGCTATCAGTACGCTTCAAACTGCTGTTCCACCAGAAATTTCCGCCTTTATAGCGACCTTTCACATTGACCAAAAAACCTTGAAGCACAACTTTTTCCTTCTTCTTAATGGTATTTATTGCTTTACGAATATTCTCATCAGCTGGAATGATATGGTTGTTTGCAGAATGAGGTATTACAAAAGAATTATTGAATGGACACTCTGCCCTGTACTCATAAAAATACCACCTGTCAGTCTGGCTGTAAGTAATGTATTTATCATATTCTGGCGTTGCCAATTGACCCCACGCAAGAGCTAAATCAAAAGGTGCTATGTCAGAACGAAACCCATCGTGATAGCGCTTTTTGCTCACCACAACTGCAGCTATCTTATACTCTGCTACAGGAATAATTCTAAATTCATTACCATTATTCTGGATAATAATAGGCTCATTTGAGACATATTGAATTTGCACCGGCTCTTGTGAGACATCAATCTCATCAAATTCCTCGCTCGTCGCCTGTGGTTTATCACAACTGATTATGAAGGTCAAAAAGAAGATTGATAGAACCAGCAGATGTATTCTCTTTCTAACTATTTCTAACCATGATGATTCATTATTCATAGATTCATATATTATATATAAAGCAGCCCCATTCCCTTTCCTGGATGGTAAGCCTTCTTGATTGCCTTATTGATGAATTCCTTTGCTCTCCTGACAGATTCAAGGGAAGTATGGCCAAGGGCAAGTGATGCCGTGACAGCAGCAGAAAAGGCACATCCTGTGCCATGATATTCACCTTTTATCTTTTCACCCTCAACATCATGAAACTCGCCATCATAATATAAATCCAGGGCTATCTCTTCGAGGTGACCACCCGTAATAACTACGCCTTCAGGACCCATATCCTTCAGAATCTTAGCAGCCTCTTTCATACCCTCCTTATCTTCAATCATGATACCTGTTAGAACAGCTGCCTCATAGATATTGGGAGTAATTATCTTTGAGTGAGAAAAAAGTTTTGCTCTCAATGCGTCTAAAGTACCATCGGCAACGAGACTCTTGCCGGAAGAGGAGACAGTTACAGGATCTATCACAAGGTTAGCTAAAGAATATTCTTTTATTATGCCGGCAATAAGTTCAACAGCCCAACCGCTGTAAAGCATCCCAATTTTTATTGCATCAGGCCTGATATCAGATAAAAGGGTATGGAGTTGTTTTTCGAAGAAACCTTTCTCGATAGGAAGGACAAAATCAACTCC
>DASPRG010000146.1:0-6060 GCA_035624555.1 Thermodesulfovibrionales bacterium | reverse complement strand
AGAGTTTTCTCAAATCAACCCTGACGCCTTTATCCAGGATATACTCGTAAAAAAGATAGGAGTCAAAAAGATTGTTGTCGGTCAGAATTATGTTTTTGGAAAGGACAGGAAAGGTACAACAGAGCTTCTGAGGAGAAGAGGGAGAAAGTACGGGTTCAGTGTTAATGTGGTGAGGAACGCACAAGTTAATGGAGAAGTTGTAAGCAGCAGCAAAATCAGAAGTCTCCTCCTGAAAGGACAGGTCTTTGAAGCATCAACCTTTCTCGGAAGGGCATATCCAATAGAAGGAAATGTGATAAGAGGTGCAGGCAGAGGCGAGAAACTCCTGCATGTACCCACGGCAAATATAACTACTCCTAATGAGCTTGTTCCAAGAGAAGGTGTATACGCTGTAAAGATAGGCTTTAGAGGAGAATTTTTCGACGGAGTTGCAAATATCGGAAAGAAGCCGACTTTCGGTGACGCTGTTACAAGTTACGAAGTTCATATATTCAATTTTTCAGGTAATCTTTTCGGTGAGCATTTAAGAATCTATTTCGTAGATTGGATCAGGAGTGGACGGTCTTTCCCTGATGCTTTGAGCCTTGAGAAACAGATCAGAAGCGACATTGAAAAGGCTAAAGAAATTCTGAGCGAAAAGAAACCTAAGTTAATATAAGATATCTTCACTTTTTCTCAAATGTCGTCACAGGTTTCGTTCAACAGGCTCTTTTTTATGGGACTCAACCAATTCATTCTCATTTATGAAGGGATTTCATTATCGGGACATTGATCTGAATGTACCTTCTGCCGTCTTCCCCTGCGATTTTCTTTAAAGTCCTCACAAGCCTCTCTGCTTCGAGCCAATTATCAAGGTCACGTCCATCTACCCGGCCACTCCTATCATAGATGTCACGAGCAACTGTAAATACTTCCGTTTTAAAATTTACCTTGCTCACTCTCCTTACCTCCTTTCCTTGGTGAGAGAACTTAGGTTCTCACAGCCCTCTACATTGAGATTTCATTTTTAATTTACCTCTATAAGAATACAAAAAAAAGTATCAAAAAAAGTATCAGTATTTGTCTGATTTTTTTGTAGGAATTTTGTCCTTCAATTGTAGGTATTTTTCTTACATTTACCCAAATCCAGCGATAAGAAATGTCATTGCGAGTGAAACGAAGCAATCTCGTCTTTTCCAATGAGATTGCCACACACCCTTTGGGTGCTTGCAATGACAGACAAATCAGCCGTTTATTATTGTAATAGCTGGATTTGGGATTTAAATTGATACAGGGTCGACATCTACTTTTACTTTTACATCTTTTAAGTTTTTGAACGCCTCCATAAAGGTTCTGGCTACAGAATGGAGAGCTCCACGAGCAGAGGATTTCAGAAGTACCTTGCATTCATTTTTACCTTTCGTATTCTTTGAGAGAGACGGGCCAAGGATTTCCACTTCTATATGGGTTCTCTTCTTCATATCTGATAGCTCCGCAGAGAGGTCTTTCTTGCTTATAAATCTCAGAAGTAAAAGCCTTGCATATGGAGGATAGCGAAGGGATTTTCGCCTGCTGAGTTCCTCCCTGAAGAATAAATTATAGTCATCATTTTTTAGATATTTAAAAAGATAATTCTGGGGCATCCTTGTCTGGATGAATATTTCACCTGAAGGCGCAATCCTGTCTATGATGGATGAGATTTCCTGATATGTTTTTTCAGTAGACCTGAAGTCAGGGAGATTCAAAAAGAGGTCTGCATTGAGAATTGCTGCCATGGAGAATCCCCCATTGATTCTTAGCCTTCTTGTCATGAGCTTCGTGCCAATGATTATCCTGACATCATCCCTGTATACAGCTTCAACTAATCCCTCTATCTCTGACCTCTTACGGGATGTGTCACTGTCAAGTCTGAGGGTCTTTATTCCGAGGAGTTTCTCGATGTCTTCTTGAGCCCTCTGCGTTCCTGCGCCGAGAAGCTCAACATTATGCCCTTTACATCTTGGGCACCTTGCAGACACTTTACCAATATATCCACAATAATGGCATTTAACCAACAGGTCTTGCTTATGGAAGACCAGGGGAACTCGGCAACGAGGACATTCTTCTATGTAATTACATTCTGCACACTGAAGGAGTGTTGAATATCCCCTCCGGTTTATCACAAACATAACTTTCTCATCATTTTTAATAAATCTTGTAGCAGCATCTACAACTTTTTTTGACAGATATGGCTTGAAAAGTTTTTCATGTCTCATATCTATCACCTTTACCCTGGGTCTTTTAACATCCACCTCTGATTTTAATAACGTATATTTGCCTTTTCTGCAATTATACAGAGATTCCAGAGAAGGACAGATAGATGAGAGAAGCACGGTTGCCCTTTCAAGATAACCCCTCATTACTGCAACATCTCTACCATGATATCGAGGGCCATCCTCCTGTTTATAAGAACCACTATGTTCGTGGAGCACAGCAATAAGAGAGACATCTTTCAGAGGAGCAAAGATCGCAGACCTTGTGCCGAGCACTATATCAGAGCTACCCGATAGAACTCTCTCTATCGATTCTGATCTCTTGCCTCTGCTCAGTCCGCTGTGAAGAAGGCATACCCTTTCTCCAAACCTCTCGTTTAACAGTAGATAAAGGTTGTTGCTGAAAGATACCTCAGGAACAAGAAGAAGTGCACTCTTAGTTTCTTTAAGTATCTTTATGAGAAATGAGTATTCATATGCAGAGGATGGTGCATGGAGGAGGAATGTCCCGTATGCACTGTTCTTTATTGAATCAAATAGACTGGATAAAGTCCTATCGTCTATATCGATAAGATAATCCCCCAAACTCTTTGACCCATCTTTATTCCCCCGAACTAAGGGGGGGTGAGTGGGGCTTTTTGTCTTCCTTTGTTTTACTCTTGTAAAAGCTTCTTTCGGGAGCATATTTTTCAAAATGATCCCCTGTTCTGTTAGGTAGTACTCAGACATCCATTTGAGGAGGTTAATCATCTTAGTGCTTAATACCGGGACCGTACCATGAACCTTAAAGATATCTTTTACTTCACCCGATGGTACTTTTAAGGACTTCCAAACAATGACACCTTTTGTAATTCTATTCTTAAGGGGTGCGCTCACAATCATGCCGGGTTCTGCAATCCCTGAGAGTTCATCTGGGCACCTGTAAGTAAGAGGCCCAAGATTAACAGGAAAGAGGATATCGAGAAACTCCATGGAGGATTTTATCATATTGTTATCAAACTTGGCTTTATGCGATAATGAAACATGTTACAGAGAATAATGATTATTCTGTTATTGCTTCTTCTTGTAATATCATGTGCAGCAAAGGAGGTCGTACATCACGAAGACAGCCCCCTTCCTCCAGAAAATGCTTATTATTTCTATATGCTTGGCTATAATGCAGAAAGGGAAGGGAGGTGGGAAGATGCATTAAAACATTACTATGAGGCCCTCAACCTTGACCCTTCATCGCCTTACCTCAAGACCCAGATTGGTTTCATCCTCCTCAGAACGGGAAAGGTAACAGATGCTATATCACTCGCTGAGGATGTTATCAAGACAGAACCCGATAATATCCCGGCACTTATGCTCTTAGGCGAGCTTTATAACAGTCAGAGAAAGTTTGATGAGTCAATACAAATCTATGAGAAGGTTCTTGAAATACAGCCGGATAATCAGGAAGCTGCACTTTTTCTGAGCACTCTCTACGCTAATGCAAAAGAATATGATAAAGCTATCGAGACTCTCGATAAACTCAGCAAACAATTTCCTGATAATGTGATGGCAACATATTATATTGGTTTAATGTATCTGGAAAAAGGGGATTCTGATAAAGCCTCAGAATATTTTCAGAATGTAATATCCCAGAAACCTAACTTTGATGCAGCATATCTTAATCTGGGACTTATCAATGAGATGAAAAATAATCTCAAGGAGGCAGAGGAATTTTACAATAAAACAATTGCGATAAATCCTCATAACCTCCAGGCAAGGGAAAGACTTGCACAGATTTATGTAAAGCAGAAAACTGTAGAGAAGGCAATCAATCAGTTCCAGGAGATGAGTGCCCAGGTGCCTACCAATATTGATATCCATGCAAAGCTCGGCTTACTCTATTTTGATGACAAACAATACGACAAGGCTATTGAAGAATTCAGGATCGTCCTTGAGGCAAGACCTGAAAATACCCCTACACGATACTATCTCGCACTTTCCCTTGACGAAATAGGAAGAGATGAAGAGGCTATTTCAGAGTTAAAAAAGATAATCCAGCAGGAACCGAAAAACATAGCTGCCTTCCTTTATCTCGGATTTGTATATTCAAAGTTAAAAAGGAACGATGATGCGATTGCTGTTTATGAGGAGATCCTCAGCTTTGAGAAAGAAAAGCCTGAAATTTATCTTTACCTTGCAGAATCTTATCGCTATAAAAAGGATTATGTAAAAGCAGAGGCGATACTGAAAGACGCCCTCAGTCGTTTTAAAGACAATGATGAGTTAAATTTTAATCTTGCTATCATATGTGAAAAAACAAATAGATACGATGAAATGGTGCAATACCTGAAAAAGGCAATAGAGATCAATCCGAAACATGCAGATGCCCTTAATTATCTTGGATATAGTTATGCTGATAAGGGTGTTAACCTTGAAGAAGCACGCTCACTTATCAACAGAGCACTCGAACTCAAACCTGACAACGGCTATATCTTAGACAGCCTTGGATGGGTTTATTTCAAATCAGGAAAGTATGATGAGGCACTGAAGACTCTCCTGAAGGCAGCAGAAATAGTAAAAGATGACCCTGACCCTGTTATATTCGAGCATATAGGAGATGTATATAACTCAAAAGGTCTTACTGATAAGGCAAGGGAATTCTGGGAAAAGGCGATCGAGATAAATGAAAAAGAGGAGGGACTGAAGGAGAGAGTCGAAAAAAAAATTCAAAGCCTGAAGTGAAAAAATTCACAATAGATGAAACCTCTTCACTCTTCACCCATCAATCAACATCCGGTACTCCATTTGAGGGCCCCTGCAAAAATAAACTGGTTTCTTTCAGTCATCGGTAAGAGAGACGATGGTTACCATAATATCAGGAGTCTGATGCAATGCATCAGCCTTTATGATGATTTGCTTTTCCATCATGCCGATACTGTAAAGGTGATCAGTTACGCAGATATACCTCTTGAGGATAACCTCGTCTACAGAGCCGCATCTCTGCTTCAGAAATATACCTCCTGCAAGAAAGGAATAAAAATAATTCTGCGTAAAAAAATTCCCATGAGTGCAGGGCTCGGAGGTGGCAGTAGTGATGCTGCATATACCCTGTTAGGCCTCAATAAGCTGTGGGATCTCGGTTTAAAGAAAAGGGCGTTATGCTCGATAGGTTTAGAAATTGGTTCAGATGTCCCTTTTTTTCTCGATGGCCCTTCTGCAATTGTGGAAGGAAGAGGAGAAAAAGTGAAACCTTTTAAAATGAACTCATCCATGGTATTACTTATTGTAAAACCACCTGTTTCTGTATCTACGGCATGGGCTTATCAAAATATGAAAAAGTTGACAAAGACTCCCGTTGATATTAAACTTTTCTATCAGGCCCTGAAGAAAAAGGATTTTACTTGTCTCAGCAGTATGCTTAAGAACGACCTCGAAAGGGTTGTTGCAAAAAAATACCCCCTGGTCGGCAAAATGAAGGAGAGATTATTAGAAAAAGGTGCGTTCTTTTCTGCAATGAGTGGTAGTGGACCCACAGTATTTGGTGCTTTCGGGTCTAAGAAGAATGCCCTTGCAGCGGCAAGAGAAATGGGTTCTAACTGGTGGAGAGTCGTAACAACAGTGACGAATAAACAAGTTAATAATAAATAAGATTTAGATACGATTAATTCATTTTTAAAATTATAAACGCAGGCTAAAGCCTGCGGCTACTAAGATTGGACAATGAAACATCGTGTTGGGGCGTAGACAAATGGCAAGTCAGGAGACTTTGGATCTCCCATTTGGAGGTTCGAATCCTCCCGCCCCAGCCAGCTGGATTTTGCAATGCAAAATCCAGAGTTATGAGTTAAGAATAAAA
>DASPRG010000123.1:0-2951 GCA_035624555.1 Thermodesulfovibrionales bacterium | reverse complement strand
ATCTTGGCCTGGACTGACGTTATTGATAGGCATTCAGGATTTATGATATAGTATCGGTACTTCCATAACTTCTTGATAATATTGCTTTTGGGGAGTCGTCCAGTGGCAGGACGGCAGACTCTGGATCTGCTTACAGGGGTTCGAATCCTCTCTCCCCAGCCAAAAAACCAATAGAGATTTGAGATAGAGATGTTTGCTGTCTCTTTCTGACTAAAGGTCCCATCGTCTAGAGGCCTAGGACGTGGCCCTCTCAAGGCTAAAACACGGGTTCGAATCCCGTTGGGACCGCCAATAAAATAAAGAAGTTAGAGCGATATTGCACTTTTTTCAGGTTCCGAGTGTAGCAAAAATGTAGCAGATTTATTCAGCTTCTCTACCGCATTCCTCAAATATTTAGATGAAAGATGAGCATACCGCTGAGTCATCCTTCCGTCTTTGTGCCAGAGATGAGGAAGATCGGAGTATTAACCCGAAAAGTGCAGTTGACCTAAAATAATATCCCCAAAGAAATTCTCCTTTCGTATTAGAATCAATAGGTTTGAGCGACCATCAACTCTAAACGAAAGGAGAATAGAAATATGCAGTCAAAATGTACCACAAACGTTGAAATAAATAAAGTGAGGATAGGATTTACGAAGAAGAAGATGACGGCATATGGTGGATTCAGTTTACTGGCATTATTTTTTGAGAGAATCAATCTGAGGGGGATTTTGCAAGAGGCAATTCCGATTCGGGAGAGTTCACCGAATGGGATGGGGATATACAGCAAGGTATTATCGTACATCCTCTTGATATATGCGGGAGGCAGCAGATTTTCGCATTTATTGTATCTTGGCTGGCAGGAAGTTCTGACGGATCTTTTTGCGGTAGGGAGGCTTCCCTTAGCCTCGACGACCTTGAGCAGACTATTCAGGAAGATCAGGAAATTGAAGGAAGTAGAAGAGATGTCAGAAGGGTTGTGGGGATATTTGAAGAGATTGATTCCATGGACAGAGCTCAAAGAGGACTGGCTCACGTTTGATTCAACTGTTCTTGAGCGATATGGCAAACAGGAAGGGGTAAAGAGGGGATATAACCCGAAGAAGAAGGGACGCGGGAGCCACAGCCCGCTTTTGGCATTTCTTAACAGAAGCAAGTATGTGATACATTTGTGGAATCGTCCCGGCAACGTTATGTCATGGAACAACATCATTGGATTTTTTGAATCCACATGGCAGAGGATCAACGGTTATATCGACATAAAGGGCATTATCGCGGACAGTGGTTTTTATCTCAGGGAGTTCATCGAACTGCTTGAGAAAAGAGGATTAATTTACATCATAGCTGCTCGCCTATATCATCCGCTGCAGAGGATGGTCTACACACAACAGAAGTGGAAGAAAATAGAAGAGGGAATATGGATCACGGAGTTCTTTTTCCAACATGCAGATTGGATAACCGACAGGAGGTTTATTGCAGTCCGCCAGGATATAAAGAAGAGGCCGCATGCGATGGGAAAGGAGTTGTCTCTTTTCGGAGATGAGTTTGATACAGGGAATTATCGTTATAGCGTATGGATAACCAATTCAGATGATCCTGCATATGACGTATGGAAACAGTGCAGGCCGAGGGCAAACGATGAGAATACCATCAAGGAACTGAAAGAAGATTTTGCTCTCGGCGGGTTCTCGATGAAGTATTTTTATTCAACAGAGGCAGCAATGCTTATTCGGGTATTCATTTACAACCTGTTCGTCCTGTTTAGGCATCAGATACTCGGCCAAAAGGAAAAGACAGAACGGTTGAAGACTTTGCGGTATAAGTATCTTGTCCTTCCTGCCCAATTAGGAGGAGATGGCAGGAAGCCTGTATTGCGGATTTCTGTCCTTACGCAGAAAGTACGATCAAAACTGTTATACCTCTTCAATCGCATAAAACAATACGTTCCACACGATTGTGGCAATTGCACTGCATTTGGGTAACAAGAATAAAAATTCAGGAGGCTGCCAAATAAAATAGTATCAGTATTAGCTTTGATGTCGAGAAATCAGCAAATGCCTTGATAGGCTTTACTCTATAGGTATGCCTATAGTAAATGCATTTTTCGGGTTAAGACTTCCTCACAAAATCACCGAAGTTTTTTAGTATCCTGAGCCCGGTCTCCTGGCTTTTTTCGGGGTGAAACTGTGTTGCAAAAATATTATCCTTCCACACCATGGAAGTAAACGTCACACCATAATCAGATGTAGCGGCAATAACATTGTTGTCATCAGGTACAACGTAATAGGAGTGTACAAAATAGAAGAAAGAATCATCCTGAATCCCGTCAAAGATCGGCGGACTTCTCAGAATCTTTACATTATTCCATCCCATGTGCGGCACCTTCAGATCAACCTGAAACCGTACAACCTTGCCTTTCAAAATATCCAATCCCTTGTAGATCCCGAACTCCTCTGATTCTGTAAACAACACCTGCAGTCCGAGGCAGATACCAAGATATGGTTTGCCTTTCCGGATCGACCTCACAACTGATTCTATCAGCGACATCCTCTCAATGTTTCTCATACAGTCCCTGAATGCACCAACCCCTGGAAGAACGACAGCCTGAGCGCCTTCCACTGCCTGAGGGGTTGTAACAACCCTCGCATCCACACCGACTTTGAGGAACCCCTTCTCAACGCTCCTTAGATTCCCCATCCCATAATCAATAATCGCTATCATGTTTTATTATACACCATAGCCTCTTTCGCGAAGGGTTTGACCTGTAGCAGCAGGCTTTATAGCCTGTGCTCTGGATACATTCAATTTTTTCTTTGATTAAAAGCAATAAGTCCTATATAAATAATATGAAGACAGTACTGAAAGCAGAGAAAAACATCTCAATAGAAAATATCTACGGAGGTGAGTCAATCATCAGAGCTGATAAATACGTATTGAAACGAATAGTATAAATTGTCAAAAGTAAAATATTT
>DASPRG010000116.1:0-2319 GCA_035624555.1 Thermodesulfovibrionales bacterium | reverse complement strand
CAGGCAAGTAAAACTCGATAATCTGACAGGGCTCTCCAGAAGACTCTGCCGCAGACGTTTTGGAGTCGGTGCTGACCAGATGCTTCTCCTCTTTGATTCTATACGTGCAGACTTTATGATGAGGATCCTTAATGCCGATGGTAGTGAAGTGGAGATGTGTGGTAATGGAATACGCTGTCTCGCAAAATATATATGGAGCAGAAAACTTTCAGACAAGAAAATTCTCCATATAGAGACCCTTGCCGGTATCATCAGGCCGGAAAAGGTAGATGATATGGTGAAGGTTGATATGGGAGAGCCAATCTTTGAGCCTGAGAAGATACCAGTGAATATAAGTCAGCAGTCAACAGTCAGTAGTCAGCAGTCAAATCCCCCCGTACCCCCCTTTGTTAAAGGGGGGATAGAGGGGATTATTGACTATCCCTTGCAGGTTGAAGACAGAGAATTCAGAATTACCTGTGTATCAATGGGGAATCCTCATGCTGTCATTTTTGTTGAAAATCTTTCCCATTTCCCCGTAACATATTATGGCCCTTTAATAGAAGATCATCCTATTTTCCCTAAGAAAGCAAATGTAGAATTCATAGAAGTGCTTAATCCTGTAGAGATAAAGATGAGGGTATGGGAAAGGGGCGCTGGTGAGACCATGGCATGTGGTACAGGCGCATCAGCTGCGGCTGTGGCATCAAATATAAAAGGTCTTACGAAAAAGAATGTAACGATTCACCTTCTCGGAGGAGACCTTTTTATAGAATGGCTAAAAGACAACCATGTTTATATGACAGGTCCTGCTGAAGAGGTTTTTGAAGGCATCATCGACATTTAAAGTAAAAGGAGGCAGCAAATGTTTAAAGGGTCAATAGTGGCAATTGTTACGCCTTTTAAAAAAGGAAAGGTTGATGAAAAGGCACTTGAAGATCTCATAGAATGGCATATAGCAGAGGGGACTGATGGGATAGTACCATGCGGCACAACAGGTGAATCAGCAACTCTCGATTATAAAGAGCATTACAGGGTTATTGAGATTACAGTAAAGACTGTTCATAAAAGGGTTCCTGTTATTGCAGGTACAGGTGCGAATGCCACTGATGAGACGATCATGATAACAAAACAGGCAGAGAAATCTGGTGCGGACGCTGCCCTACTTGTATCTCCTTACTATAACAAACCGACCCAGGAGGGTCTTTACAGGCACTATAAAGCAGTTGCAGAGGCTGTTGATATACCTATTGTTTTATACAATGTCCCTGGCCGTACTGCAGTGAACATACTTCCATCAACAGTTGCCCGTCTTGCAGAGATAAAAAACATTGTGGCGATTAAAGAGGCAACAGGTGATATGAAGCAGGTGAGTGAGGTTATACGGCTCTGTGGAGACAGGATAACAGTCATCTCCGGAGATGACTTTACAACCCTTCCACTCCTTGCCCTCGGAGGGAAAGGTGTTATATCAGTAACAGCAAATATTGTTCCAAAAGATGTATCCATGATGTGTTCTCTATGGCTGGAGGGACAGCATGATAAGGCAAGGGCAATCCATTACAAGATCGAGCCTTTAAATGCAGCCATGTTTATCGAAACAAATCCGATACCTGCCAAGACAGCACTTGCGATGATGGGTAAAATACAGGAAGAATTCAAACTCCCGCTCTGCGAAATGTCTTCAGCTAATAAGGATAAACTCAGAAAAGTTCTCAAAGATTTAAAGTTGATTTAGCCTGCTTAACCCAAGTCATGCAGACATTGTTCAAAAATTTATTTAACTCGATAAATTATTGGGAATATCTTTATTCGTTATACCCATAAAAATATTCCGATAACCATTAGTTAAGGGTACACTAAGGTATCGAAAAATAAATTTTCTCACAACATCTGCATGATGTAAATGCATTATTCGGGTTAATTCAAATTTTTTAAACCGATGGCGGATGGAGTATTTGAGCGGCTTTAAATTCTTTTGCAGAAAGAATTTGCCTCGGAGGCTCGATTTATATCGAGCCGAGAATGAGCGAAAATATTACATCCGCCATTTACTTTATGAAGAATACAGGTTTAGAAAAGGTACTTTCTGATTCTCTCGATATTTAGATTTTTTACTGCGGCCTTTTCGATAGCAGTTCTCTCTACGTCTTCAAGATAGGGGAAAATCCCAATAATAGGAACTGGGCTGATCTGTTTTATAACCTCTGGGTTCGTTTTTTCAGCAGGCGTACCTTCAGGAGGCAGACTATAGTTAATAATGATTCCTGCAACAGTGAGGCCTTCTTTTATCGCATAATTGACGGTGAGCATGGTGTGGTTGATCGTTCCGAGACCCGG
>DASPRG010000087.1:0-7288 GCA_035624555.1 Thermodesulfovibrionales bacterium | reverse complement strand
CTATCGTCCCTACATTTACATGAGGCTTTACCCTCTCGAATTTAGCCTTTGCCATATATCCCTCCTTAATTTAGTGAATAGCCACCTGTGAACAGTATTCAATGATCCATCCACGGTTTACTATTCACCTTTCACTGCCTTCCTGGAGCCCATGACCGGGATTGAACCGGTGACCTCATCCTTACCAAGGATGTGCTCTGCCAACTGAGCTACATGGGCACTAATTCGTAAAGCGTGACGCGTTAATGAGTAACAAGTTGTGAAATTAATTCTCTACTCATCACGCATTACACATTACTTTCCACGCTCTTTGGAGCGGGAAACGGGATTCGAACCCGCGACCCTCAGCTTGGAAGGCTGACGCTCTACCACTGAGCTACTCCCGCATCCTAACAAAAAGTTATAAGTAAAAAGTTATGAGTTAAAAGCCTTAAATTAATTTTAAAATCCTTCAACTTTCAACTCTTAACTTTTAACTCGGAACTTAAAATTTGCTTTGCAAATTTTTGTTAGTGGAGAGGGGAGGATTCGAACCTCCGAAGGCTGCGCCGGCAGATTTACAGTCTGCTCCCTTTGGCCACTTGGGAACCTCTCCATGGAGCCACCGAAGGGAATCGAACCCCCGACCCGCTGATTACAAATCAGCTGCTCTGCCTGCTGAGCTACGGTGGCTTCACAGTATCTATATAAATATCTATCAATACAAAAGCTGAAAAAGGAAACACTAATCCCTTAAAAATTAATCTTATAATTTAACAAGTAATATTATAAACTGGTCAATTTTGAAAATTCAAGAATAACTTCATTTATTTCGATTTCTCTCTTTAAAATTGATTCTTATGAGCTCTTTGTCGTAAAATCTCAAAAGTCAATATACCTACGGCAACAGAGACATTCAGGGAGTTTATTCTGCCTTTCATGGGTAGACTTACCAGTATATCGCAATGCTCCTTCACCGTTTTCCTCAGACCCTTGCCCTCAGAGCCTATCACGAGGGCCAAGGGAATGCTTAAGTCTAGATCCCACACGAGCTTCTCTGCCCCAGCCTCGGCACCCACAACGGTTATACCTCTTTCTTTCATCTCTTGAATTGCATGCTTTATATTAGCCACCATAGAAACAGGAATGTATTCCACTGCACCAGCAGAGGCCTTCGATACCTCAGCACTGAGTGTAACAGACCTATGTGATTGAATAACGATGCCATGGACACCTGCAGCATCTGCCACCCTCAATATGGCGCCAAAATTCCTTGGGTCCTCTATGCAGTCAAGGATTACGAACAAAGGTGGGGCTCCCCTCCCTGATGAAATTTCGAGTAATTTTTCAAGGCTGATATACGTCTTTGGTAAAACCTTTGCTGCTAAAGCTTGGTGCCCCTTGGGGAAACGGGCATGGAAAAAACTTATGTCGACTCTCTGGAGAGATATATTCCTCTTTCCAGCCTCTTTCTCAATCTCAAGGACCTTTGGAGAATCCTCCTTACTGGATGAAAGGAAAATAGTTTCTATATTCCTGCCTGCTCTTATTGCCTCAAGAACAGGATTCAGACCATAAATCCATTCACTACCCGACTTTGACTTTCCAGTCAGTTCTGTCCGCTTTGTCTTCAAGGATAATACCTTTCTCTTCAAGTTCCTTCCTGATTCTATCCGCCATTTCCCATTCTTCCCTTTGCCTTGCATCCTTCCGTTGTTTAATCTTCTCAAGTATTTCTTTTTCAGAAAGCCCGATCTTCTTCGTGACCATTAATGATCGATACCAATCTTCAGGGATTCTGCCGAAGATATTCAGGACTTCCCCTACCTCAGAAAGGAGTTTCTCTGCCTTCTGTAAAAGCTTTCTGGCCTCTGGGCCTGAAGGTTTGCCGTCAAGAAATCTGTTGGCATCCCGTATAAATTCAAAGATGTGCCCGAGTGCGAGGGCAGTATTAAAATCATCATCCATTGCCTCTTTAAATCTCTCTCTGAATTGGAGCACTCTCTCTTCAAATCTCTTTTCATCATTGAGAGAGCCTCTCCCAGCGTCATCTTTTCCAAGGAAATCATGAATTCTGAGAATTGTTGAATAGTATCTTTCTAAAGAACTTTCTGCTTCGCGCAACTGTTCATCTGAAAATTCTATCGGGCTCCTGTAATGTGTTGAAAGGAGGAAAAGTCTTACTACCTCAGCATCAAATTTATCGAGGATTTCCCTGATGGTAAAGAAATTTCCAAGGGACTTTGACATCTTCTCTTTATCAATAGTAATAAATCCATTATGGATCCAGTATCGAGCAAAGGGCTTACCAGTAAAAGATTCTGACTGCGCAATCTCATTTTCATGGTGTGGAAAGATCAAATCTGCGCCGCCACCATGTATATCAAAGCTTTCACCGAGAAGTTTTATTGACATGGCAGAGCACTCGATATGCCAGCCCGGCCTCCCAGCACCCCATGGGCTATCCCATGAAGGCTCGCCTTCCTTTGAGCGCTTCCATAAAGCGAAATCCACAGGATTTTTCTTTCTTTCGTCTATTTCAACTCTTGCTCCTGCTATCATCTCTTCCTTATCTCTCTTAGATAACTTGCCATATTCCGGTAACCTATCAACCTCAAAATAAACATCTCCTTCAACCTCATAGGCATACCCTCTCTTGATGAGTCCTTGAATGATACTGATCATCTCCTTGATATGCTCTGTTGCCTTTGGCTCAACATCTGCTCTTTCAACTCCAAGGGCATCCATATCCCTGTAATACTCCTCTGTATATTTTCTTGAAATCGCATCCCACGGAATGCCCTCTTGTCTCGATCTGTTGATAATCTTGTCATCGATATCAGTAAAATTTTTTATAAAAGTCATTTCAAAACCCTTATAACGTATATATCTTCTTATGACATCAAAAACAATAGCGCTCCTTGCATGTCCTATATGGCAGTAGTCATAAACCGTCACCCCGCATACATACATCTTTACCTTTCCTGGAGTCATGGGGATAAACTCTTCCTTCCTGCCAGAAAGGGTATTATAAATCCTCATCTTTCCTCCTTACATTACTCCAGAAGCCCATGTATAGGAATTATACAACAACCTTTGTGCTATTATATATTCAGAGTGAAACCCTTCAACATCGACCCCTCAGACATGAAAACCATGATTGCCGATTACATGGATAAGGGCTTTCTCGAAAACATCATAGACATGTTCAAACATGATGTGAGCCTGTATACATGTGTGGGGGATCTGATGAAAGATGAAAGGCTTATGGTAAGAATTGGGGTTTCGGCTCTCATTGATACCCTCAAGCAGGAAAACCCAGAAAATATTCCGAAGGCTATTCCTTCAATCCTTCCTCTCTTGAAAGATCAAAGCCCTGTTATCAGATCTGATGCTGCCTATCTTCTCGGAATGATTGGACATAAGGGCGTCCTCCCCTTTCTTACAGAAGCAGCAAATGACAAAGATGAAAATGTAAGGATTATTGTAAAAGAAGCGATCGAAGAGATTGAGTCTAATTCTTCCTGTGATTGATTTACATTTTAGGCTTCCATCATAAAATTCAGACTTTTCTCCGTGTGGCAATGAAGAATAGTTAAACAGATATGCGTTTTTATATGCCCCTTTGGGCCAACCAACAACTTGGTAATGATATAGATTTTTTGTGGGGTAATTAGTATAATTAAATAGATAGGCTTGGCAAATGAGCCACCACTCTTTCTATTTTTAACATTCAATTTTTCTAAGCTGCTTTTCTGCAATGAAACGGGATAGAGATTTCGAGGAGAAAAACTTATGAAAGGTGCTGTGAAGAATATAAAACTCAATAGGTGGATTAAGGAAGTAGCAGAAATGTGCCAACCTGATGCTCTTTATTGGTGCAATGGATCTAAACAAGAATATTATCACATGATGGAAAAGTTGCTCAATAGCGGGAGCGCTATCCCATTAAAGAAACGTCCCAACAGTTTCCTCTTCCGATCTGACCCAAGCGATGTAGCCCGCGTTGAGGATCGTACTTTTATTAGCACCTCTTCGAAAGAAGATGCAGGCCCAACGAACAACTGGATAGCTCCCGATGAACTTAAAAGAACTATGCTGGATTTATACAAAGGGTGCATGAAGGGTCGTACCATGTACGTCATACCTTTTTCCATGGGTCCTATTGGTTCCCCCATTTCGAAGATCGGTATTGAGGTAACAGACAGCCCCTATGTAGTCTGCAACATGCATATAATGACACGCGTCAGTTCTCAAATTCTTGAACTACTCTCTACAGAAGGAGAATTCATCCCCTGTCTGCATTCAGTAGGTGCTCCGCTTTCCAAAGGTGAGAAAGATGTCCCGTGGCCATGTGCCCCGATAGAGAAAAAATACATCAGCCATTTCCCCGAAGAGAACTTGATCTGGTCTTATGGTTCAGGCTATGGTGGCAATGCCCTCCTCGGAAAGAAATGCCTGGCGCTTCGCATCGCCTCTGCCATGGCCAAACGGGAAGGCTGGATGGCAGAGCATATGCTGATTCTTAGGCTAACCAGTCCCGAGGGGAAACTGTACCATATTACAGCCGCCTTCCCCTCTGCTTGTGGAAAAACAAACCTTGCTATGATGCAACCATCTATACGCGGCTGGAAATGCGAATGTATCGGTGACGACATTGCCTGGATGAAAATAGGTTCTGGTGGACGTCTTTATGCCATAAATCCTGAAAGTGGTTTCTTTGGAGTAGCTCCTGGCACATCGCATAGTACGAACCCCATGGCAATGGAGACATTGAAAGAGAATGTAATCTTTACAAACTGTGCCTTGACCGATGATGGAGATGTCTGGTGGGAAGGCATGACAGATGAAGAACCAACACATGCCATCGATTGGAAAGGACGCGACTGGACGCCAGAGAGCATCGATGATGCTGCCCATCCGAATGCACGCTTTACTGCTCCTGCATCCCAGTGCCCGGTAATCTGCAAAGACTGGGAGAAACCTGAAGGCGTTCCGATTGATATTTTCATATTTGGCGGTCGCCGTGGCAGTGTTGCACCTCTGGTTTATGAAGCATACAACTGGGATCACGGTGTTTTTCTCGGAGCTACAGCATCCTCTGAGACAACTTCTGCAAATATAGGCGCAGTGGGAAATCTTAGACGCGATCCGTTTGCCATGAAACCGTTCTGCAGCTATAACATGGGTGACTATTTCCAGCACTGGCTCGCTATGGGTGACAGACTCGGAGATAAATCTCCAAGGATTTTCTATGTCAATTGGTTCAAGAAGAATTCAGATGGCAAGTTTTTATGGCCCGGATTCAGCGACAACAGCCGTGTGCTGAAATGGATGTGCGAGCGCGTAGAGGGAAAAGTAGGAGCCCGAAAAACACCTATAGGTTTATTGCCGAATGAGGGAGACATAGATCTAAGCGGTCTTGACATCTCACCTGAAGATATGAGGGAGCTCATGAGCATAGACACAGATGCATGGAAGGCAGAAATTCCCGATATCAAAAAACACTTCTCTATGTTTGGTAGTCATCTACCAGAAAGACTTAAGATGCAATTTCAGGAATTCATACAACGTCTCTCATAATTTTTCTTATTTAGCTTCCAATGGAGGAGCGATCTTATTATGCCTAAAAAGACCTTGGTTAATGTATTAGGTGTTGTATATGCTCACATAAAAACCCGTGATGGAGGGGATCTCTATTTAACAAGATTTGCTGAAAAATACGAGAAGCATTTTGACATAGAGAACTGGTATGAAAAAAGTTGGTTCAACGAATACAAAATGAAATTGAAAGGGACAGGTTCTGTATACAGGGTACCCACAAAAGAAGTGGATGGGAAAAGTCTTGATATAGTAGTTAAGAATTGTCGCGTGGGAGAAGATGTCCCTATAGATACCCACACATTGCAGGAATTTTGTGACGCTGAGTTTAACAGCCCATGGGAAGAGTTTTCTTTGGTTGTAGAAATGCGCGAGAATCAATATGGTCCAAGAGATTTGAAAATAAATACACAGCGTCCAATGGTAATCTATGTCCCTCCGGAAAAAATGCAGGTATGGCAAAGTGGAAGGTCAAAGGCGAAAATCAACCGGATCCGTGCTAAACATCCTGGCATAGATCTGGATATCCTCAAGCAATATAAACTCATTTACGAATGGATAGAAGGCAAAAATCTCCTGGAAGTTTTTGAACATGTTAATGTTGATGACAGTGCACTGCTGCATCATCTCATAACAATTAATAACAAGGTTATATCAGATCTGAATAAAAAAGGCTATTTAGTGGCTGACATGAAACCAGAGCATATTATAATCAGCGGAAATGACACAAAACGAATTGAAGAGATTGGATGTGCTCAGACGAGTGATTGCCAAAAAGATCAAATAAATTATTTGTATCACCTTATTAATACAGGTAACTATTCAATAGTTGATTATGAACTTCTGCTGCGCACTCTTGAACATGAAGAAGAAGTTAAGCATTCAAGAAGGCATTCCTACCTTGATGATCAGAGGGATCGTTTTATCCCGACTCCCCTGCCCGACTATTTGTCTACGATGGAAATTTTTGGCGTTCCTTATATTTATGGCCATGCAGAAAGCACAGGTGGACATCTTTGGGTTGTGGGGAAGAATGCCCGCTTATTCGACTATTTTCTCCCTGAACGATGGAGGAAAACACCCTCGATAAAATTGTCTGATACGAAGGAGATATACTATACAATCACGAAGGACAATATTCATCTTGTCTGGAAAACATCAAGGGTAGGCGAGCTTCCAAATGAGGACGAAGAAAAATATCAGTCAAAGATACGTGAATTCGGCATTAACAGCCCTTTTGAAGAATTCGCTATTGCTCAAACCTTAAATCAGCTCGGGATACCATGTGTCTACGTAAGGGCTATCTATATGACCGGTAGCGCTAAAATAGAAGCATCATCCGATCTGAGGAAATACGAATCACACAAAAATATTTTAGACCCGGAAGGCAATTCCATTCTTCAGGAAAATCACAATTATATTACCATTCGGGGTTACTATAATGGACCAGATTATTGGGTTGCCGAACAGACAGGCCTCCTCTATGTGCCTGTAGACCTTTTTAGGGCTGTAAAAAAAGGCATTATTGATGAATCTCAATGCAAGATGCTCTTAGAAAGGGTTAAAGAGAATCTTAAGAACGTCAACTATGACGGATCACTGTTAAAACCCAATGATCTATTATTAGCCATCGACAGAAATGGCGAGATCGTAGGGGATAATTCCGGTAACACGTTAGTTGTCATCTGTAATTTAGAGCGGATATGGA
>DASPRG010000071.1:0-5866 GCA_035624555.1 Thermodesulfovibrionales bacterium | reverse complement strand
GAACATGATCGGGATTCCAAAGAGGGCCAATAAAATCAGATACCAATAAGTATGGAAGATGTCATTGATGCCGATTAATATCCGTGTAGGCAGTGGCAGGGGCGTGTTAAACCGGGCAAATATCTGAGCAAACCTCGGGATGACAAAGGTTATCAAGATAGCAAATGCAATAGCTAATGATAAAATGACAATTTTGGGATAACGTGTTGCTTCTTTCACCCTTTGTCGTGTTCTTAATTCCCGGTCTGCAAGGACAACAAAACGATCCAATGATTCACCCAGCTTACCAGAGGTTTCGCCTGCTCTTACCATATTTACATAAACAGGGGTAAAAACATCAGGATATTTAGATATGGCATCGAATAGTGTACTTCCTCCTTCGATCTGATGAGCGATCGCCTCCAATATCGGCTTCAAATTCTTATTCTCTGTCTGCTCTGTTAAACTCTCAAGCCCTGTAAGCAAGGGCAATCCTGCTTTATATAAGGTGGAAAGCTGCTGGCTGAAGAAAATGATATCCTTTAACTTCACTCTTTTGAATCGTTTCCACAGGCCCGATATGCTGAACGAAGCAACGCTCTTTTCTTCTTCAATAACAATGGGGAAGTATCCCAGCTGGTAGAGACGGTCCCCTGCAACCTGGAGTGTTGGGGCATCGATCATTCCAGCAGTCGCCTTACCATTCCTGTCCCTTACTCTGTACCTGAAGTTTGGCATATTTACATTTCGGAATGCGGAATGTGGAATTCGGAACAAAAACAAACCTGCCTTGAATAAATAATCCGAACTCCGAAATCCGCACCCCCCCTTAAGGTACTCCGTATCCCGCAATCAGCATTCCGCATTTCAAATTCCGCATTCCGCATTTAACTAAGATACGATTTTACCTTTCCCAGTAATTTGTCCATGTCAAAAGGTTTGGTAATGTACTCATTAGCCCCTGTTTCTTTTCCAAGAAGCTTATCTTTTTCCTGAGTCTTTGCAGTTAACATCAGGATAGGGATATGTTTGTATCTTTCGTCAAATTTCAATAAACGACAGACCTTGTATCCATCTAATTTTGGCAACATGAGATCCAAAAGGATCAGATCAGGGTTCTCCTTTCGAGCCTGATTCAAGGCATCCTCTCCATCGTAAGAGACCAAAACAGTGAACCCCTCATTCTCCAGAGAAAAACGGATGGTTTCCACTAAATCAACTTCATCATCTACGAGCAAAATCTTTTTTTGGCTCATTTTACCCCCTTAAGTATTCTTTGGCTTTTCTGAATAGTTCTCTTTTTGAAAGAGCCTCTTCAGGGTAGGTTGCCATACCTACTTTCGTAATGAGTGATATATCTTGACCTTCAATGGGATGTTTTTGCAATACCTCATCAATTCTTTGACGGATCACTCGGGCACCTTCAAGATCTGCCTCACATAATGCAGATAATATCTTCCCCCTGCCCAATCTCAACACAACATCAGTCTTTCTGCCGAGGCATTGTTTTAACTTCTCTTCTAATTGATCTAATAAAGTGTCTTTCACCTCAGCTCCTTCAGTTGACATCTCGATAAAAAAGAGGGTGAGATGTGAATGGTTTTCCATTGCACGCTGAAACTCCTTGTCCAGGATGTATCGAAATCTGAGGTCCCTCTTCTCCCCTTTTGATACGGGTAATGTAAAGGTAAATGTGCTTCCTTCTCCAATCTCGCTCTCTGCCCAGATCTTCCCTTGATGGGCTTCCACCAACCCTTTTGTGATAGCAAGACCCAATCCTGTTCCACCCGTAGATCGGCGGAGCGATTCTTCAACCTGGTGAAACTTTTCAAAGACTTTTTCCAGTTGGTCCTCTGGTATCCCAATCCCCGAATCTCTGACAGAGACGGCTACCATGTTTCCATCCTCATTATAAGGTTTTGCTGAGATAGAAATCATTCCACCCTGCGGGGTGAACTTGATAGCATTCCCCACAAGGTTCATCATGACCTGTATGATTTTTTCGCGGTCAGCGTAAACAGAAGGTAAATCTTTTTCTACTTCCATCTCAATTTGAATAGACTTTCCGTCTACCTGCGGCTTGAATGAAGAGACGATGAATTCAAGAGAATCTCTAAGATTCACTTCTTCAAAATTCAGCTCCATTCTTCCAGACTCAATCTTGGAAAGGTCCAATAGACTGTTCAGGATATTTGTAAGGCGGTTGATATTTTTCTCAGCTAAAGAAAGAAACTTTTCCTGATTTTCATTAATATCACCTGTTTTCCTTTGGAGCAATAACTGGATCGCATTCTTAATAGTAGCAAGTGGGGTTCGTAATTCATGAGAAGCGACCGCTACAAATTCAGACTTGATTTCATCAAGCCTTCTCAATTCTTTATTTGCCATCTCTAATTCGTCTGCATATTCTTTAAGGCGCCTATCAGCCTGCTTGCGCTCGGTGATATCGCGAAATATTCCTTGGAGCAATATTTTGCCATCAAGTTCGAGAGAGCTGGCTTTGATTTCAACGTCTTTGATCTCTCCATTTTTTGTAATGACCCGCGTTTCCAGAACTTGCCCTTCTTTTTCTTTGAGATGCCGTTTGAAAGTTTCGCTAAATTCTTCTCCAATGTCTTCCGGGGGATGGAGAATCCGCTGGTGTTTACCAATTAGTTCTGATTTCTCTCTACCCACCATCTCTATTGCTGCACGGTTGCAGTCAATTAATGTACCTGTTTCAGCATCGGCTACGAAAATCGCATCTATTGCTCCTTCAAATAACTTTCTATGTTTTTCTTCACTTTCTCGTAGTAGTTCCCCCGTCCGTTTGCGCTCGGTGATGTCATGCACAACGACCACTGCATAACTGGCTGTTTCTTCGCCTTTTCTGGATATCTTCGGCAAAATCTCCCGGACTTGGATGTAGAGGTAACGTCCTATTACCGGGTCATTGAACTCACCTTCGGTAGAGCGTCCATGTCTAAGTTCCTCCCATGCATGTGACCAGAAGGTTTTTAGATAACAGGATGAATCAGCACAACCTGGATGCAAAAGTTCATGTATCTTTTTCCCCTTGCTGTTTACGACCTGTCCGAGATTCCACTGCTCAATCATCCGATTTGTGCGGAGGATATAACCCTCAGAGTCGATCAGACAGATAAGCTGAGGGATCGAGTCAACCGTAGACTCCCACTCCCGCTTTGCCCGGCCGATAACCATAAGGCTTTCTTCAAGGTCTTTTCTCGCCTGCTTGCGCTCTCTCCTTCCCTCAGCTTCCCGAATAGCTCTCAAAACTGCATGTGGGAGCCTGGATAAGTTGTCTTTCAGAACGTAATCACTTGCACCGCTTTTAAGAACCTCAATAGCTTTCTCTTCACCGAGTGCTCCTGTAACTAAAATGAATGGCATATCAGGAAATTCTTTTTGTGTGGTGTCTAATGCCTTTAAGCCGTCAAAGGAAGGAAGACGATAATCCGATAGAATAAGATCAGGGGCAAACTCATAAAGTTCTCTGACAAAATCTTCTCTTGTTTCTACACGTTTTGAAGTAAAAGAAATCTTTGCCCTGCGGAGTTCATGCTCCATCAACTCGGCGTCAGTGGCGGCATCCTCGAGCATCAGGATGCGTAGCTCTTTGCCTATAGCTGACCCTTCAATCACTATCTTGGATTAACAATATCACACAATATTTTAACTGTCAAGGCAGTATTAGCTGCATAATTCTGCATTGTTAGACTACAAAAATTTAACTCTAAAACTCGGCAATCATGGCCAGTGGAGCCTGTCTAAAAACCTGTAATACAGTAGAATATGTCATGCTGAACTTGTTTCAGCATCTAACAAAACCAATGAGTTATGAGACCCTGAAATAAATTCAGGGTGACAAATAACAAGTTTTTATAAAGGCTCAGTGTCTCAGTACCCTCATGATCACAAAACAGATTACAAAGGCTAATGATGGGGCAAAAATCCAATTGACAATCACCTTTTTGATGAGTTCAAGCCTTACTGTTTTCATTCCTTTTACCATCCCAACGCCACTGATTCCACCAATGATACAGTATGTTGTCGAAATGGGCATTCCAAAAAAGGTGAAAAGTAATACACAACTGCCTGCCCCAAACTGTGCAGCAAAGCCTGAATACGGGTCTAAGGCAGTTATTCCTTTGCCTACTGTTTCGATCACCCGGTTGCTTAAAAGGACTGCTCCGAGGAAGACGAAGAAGGCACCTAATAGGAACGATGGCATTTTAGATGTCAACCCCGAATAGATGACAGGACCCAAAACTGTTGCGAGCTCATTTGCACCAGTGTTATAGGCGATCAGGATTCCACTGATAAGGAGGATAATTCTCAGAATTCTTTCGATGCGAAATAAAGACAATCGGGAAAGGGTCTTTTCCATCATTTTGTAAAGTGCAAAGGCAAAGAAAAAAGCGACCAGAGGAGACACCATCCAGGAAAGAACAATTTTAAAGAGGGATAAAAGATTTATATCTACTCCAGATGCAGCTCCGGAGCCTGTTAAACTCCCGATTATTACCTGGTGCGTTGAAAGAGGTAACTTTTTCCAATTAGATAAGATGACTAAAAGGGCAGATATTGATAGGGATATGCTTAAAATGGAGAGGTTTACTTCTAAGAGGTTCTTTCCAACCGTGTTCATTACCTTCTGACCTTGCAACACTATTCCAAGCAGAACAAAGCATCCAAATAAAAGCACTGCCTTTCGTAACTTTATTACCCCTGCACCTATGCATATTCCGAGGGCATTTGATGTATCGTTAGAACCTATACCAAAGGCTATTAAGATACAAGCTGCGAAGGGAATTAATTCTGCCATGTAGCGGAATAATCATAAGAAGCCATATAATGTTATCGTAAACTCACGTTCAAAATGTAGAGATAATCACTGGCATCCTCAATGACATCACTTACCTCTGTAAGATGTGATATGAAGTCTGAGATCATTTTACCTGCCCAAAAGTCTTTCACCCCTTTTCCCCTCAGTTTGTTAAGCGAATCGAACTTTATTTCATCAATTTTCTTTTCATAGATTCTGATAGCCAGGGTTTTCTCTCTTATATCTTCCCTGCTTAAAAGTGTTTCAAAAGCAAGTAAGAGCATCTCACACATCTTTAAGTTAATATCAGCAATCTTTATACAATCATCCTCTATCTCTTCATCCAATTTTGCGTCTAGATATTCGAACTCACGGGCAGCATCTTCCAGCACATCTAAGGCCTCATCCACGATTTCAACAAACCTGCATATATTCGGGCGAAGAAATGGCAGAAATGCCCCTTCATAGATGGTTGAAATGATTTCCCTCCTTATGGTGTCTCCTTCCCTCTCCAAATCGGGCACACACAACATGAGATCCTTTTCCCGCTCTTCAAGAGCCTTCCTAAAACAATCAGATGCAGAGCAGAGGATTTTTATATGTTTTTTTATGTTTTCTATAACTCTTTGCTCTGTTTTGCCGCCGAAAAATACCTTCTCAAGCAATACGACCTCCTTTTGCCCTTTCTATTAAGGAAGCAGCCATGATATCTAATAAAGAAGCAACCCCTATGATTTCCTTGCCTTCAGATACAAAAACTCTTGCGATGTTGAACTTATTCATTAAATTAATGACGTGGTCGATGTCCATATCTTTATCTATGCTGATGACAGGCTTTGAAGCAATTTCTTCAATTCTTATTTTATTCGGGTCAAGATTCTTACCGATGACTTTAAAGACTATATCCCTCACAGTGACAACGCCGTGAACATCTCTTTCATCTTTGGGCTTTACTAATAAAGACCTGATCCTTCTGTCGACCATTTTTTCTATGGCATCATATACAGGGGCATTAGCCTCTACGGACTCCAATTTTTTAACCATCACCTCATTTATTTTCAT
>DASPRG010000068.1:0-13079 GCA_035624555.1 Thermodesulfovibrionales bacterium | reverse complement strand
CTTCTATAACCGCAATGTCTTTTGGAGTTGTGAATTTGATGGCATTAGAAAGAAGATTTATAAAAACCTGTTTAATTAATGCCGCATCACCATACCCGCGGGGCAGTGCTTTTATGTCAAATTTGATTATTCTCCCATCTGCCAGAGGCTTGAGTTCATCTAAGACAGTTTTTACAAGATTCCCCATATCGATCTCCGTTGGTTTTATCTGTTGGCGACCTAAACGGGAAAAAGAAAGGAGATCTTTAATGAGTCTATCCATTTTTCGCGTATGCATTAGGATTGTGTTTAACATTTCAATTCCATTTGTATCGAGGTTATCAACATAGACTTTCAGGAACCTTTGGATGAATCCTCCAATTACAATAAGAGGTGTTTGAAGATCATGGGAGACAGAGTAGTTAAATGCATCCAATTCTTTATTAGCCTCTGTGAGTTCAAAAATGTGCTGTCCAAGTTTTCTATTGAGCTTTTGGATTTCTTCCTCTGCTCGTTTGCGCTCAGTGATGTCCTCGATCAGACCATCATAGCGGGCAAGGCTCCCATCTACATCATAGTAAGGCACCATTGTATTGCGAACCCAGACCGCTTTGCCATCACGGCGGATTATACGATGCTCGATAGGAGGAACCTCATGACCTGCCAAAATCTCTTTGATCGAGGTTTCGATCATTATACGATCATCAGTGTGTATCATCGAGTACCATAAATAAGGATCGGCTTTATAATCCTCGGGATTATATCCTGTGACTGGAATACATCCCATGCTATGCTTAGTAGAGATTGCGAGTCCTTCTCTGACTTCCACTGAGTAAGTATAGGCGGTAATTGCACCTACCAAATTTTTGTAGCGCTCCTGGCTTTCCTGCAAAGCTTTTTCTACTTGTTTTCGCTCAGTAATTTCTTTTTGAAGTTGTTCATTTGCGATTTGCAGTCCAAGTGTACGCTTTTCTACCATTACCTCAAGGTGCTCACGGTATTTCTCACGGTATTTTCTCAAATTGTCCTCAGCCAGTTTGAGCTTGGTGATGTCATTGTCGACTTCGAGGATAGCGATTGGTTGGTCCTGATCATTACAGAACAGTTCCCAATGGCTTGCTACGACAACCTGGCTGCCCTCTCTATGAATGTGTATAAGTTCTCCTTCCCAGTGCTTTTCTGTCAGGAGTTTTGATTTGATCTCTTCCAGAGGCTCGGGGAAGACGGTCTTGAGTAAGTTGTCCGAGACTTGACCGACTGCCTCTTCCTTTGTCCATCCATATAACCTCTCTGCGCCAGTGTTCCAGAATATAATCTTGCTGTCCATATCTCGAATGAGAACATGTGCCAGATCGAGTATGCGTGTCTGCTCCTGCAGTTTTATCGCCTGTTCTTTTATCTGCTCTTCTGCCTGCTTGCTCTCAGTTACTGATTTTTCGAGTTCCGAAACATATTGCTGCAATTCTATCAGTTCATTTATGTGTTGCCTTTCTGTTTTATTTTCGTTTTCCATATTGTTGCAGTTTCAAAACTGTTGATTAGAAGAAATATATAATATTTTATCAAATTTAGCTTATGAATATTTATAGATAACGCACTAAATGCTGATACATTGTCATTGCGAGCCCGAAGGGTGTGGCAATCTCGTCTAATTAAGATTGCAGAGCCTATTCATGGCCTAACTTGAGATTGCTTCGGCTTCGCCTCGCAATGACACTTTATATAATGCGCTTACATTAGTTAACTATCATCGTGGTAAGAGGAAGAAAGCGGTGAGTTTTCAAGGCACTCTCTGATGGACAAAGTCATAACTTTTACATATCATCAGACTATTAATCTGCGAGGGTAGTTGTTACAACTTCTTCAAGGGTAGTAATACCTTTTAACGCCTTCTCTATGGCATCCTGTCTTAATGTCCTCATACCTGTTTCTTTGGCTGTCCTTTCTATTTCCTCAGTGGTAGCCCCCTTTATGAAAAGGCTTCTCAACTTCTTATTCATTGAAAAGAGCTCGAATACCCCTGTTCTTCCCTTATAACCTATCCCGTCGCACGCATTGCAACCTCGCCCCTTATAAAGGGTTGTTCCTGATTTAATATCACCTTTTGATAAATCTACTTCCTCACCAGTTATTGTATAAGACTCTTTACACTGTGGGCATATTCTTCTTACAAGTCTCTGGGCGCATACTAAAAGTAAAGAGTCTGCAACAAGGTATGGCTCTATGCCCATCTTCATAAGCCTTATTACCGTTCCAACAGCATCATTTGTGTGAACAGTAGAAAAAACAAGATGTCCTGTAAGTGAAGCCTCAACCATGGTTTCTGCTGTTTCCAGATCTCTGACCTCTCCAATCAGGATAATATCAGGGTCATGCCTCATAAATGCCCTTATTGCCTTTGCGAAAGTATATCCTGCAGGAGGATTTATATGGCTTTGTATTATCTGACCTCCGAGAGTATATTCTACTGGATCCTCTGCAGTAACTATTTTGACATCAGGGTTGTCAAGGGTTTTGAGGGCAGCATAAAGGGCAGTTGTCTTTCCACTCCCTGTAGGACCGACATGGAGAATAACACCATAGGGTGTACTGAGAGCTTCTCTGTACAATCTCATGTTGTGATTGTTAAATCCAAGCATATCAATAGAAAGGATATCGCTCTTCTTATCAAGTATTCTCATTACTACATCCTCTCCATAAGGCGTTGGTATTGTAGAGACACGGATGTCTATCGTTGCAACAGGATTATATTTCTTAAAATCTATTCTTCCATCCTGAGGCTGCCGCCTCTCATCTAATCTCATATCACACATTATCTTCAATCTTGTTATAAGGGCGTCCTGTGCATATTTTGGAACTATCATGACCTCTGAAAGCTCTCCGTCTATGCGGTATCTTACGCGCAGATGGTCCGAGGCAGGCTCAAAATGAACGTCACTTGCCCCTTTTTTAAAAGCCTTCTCAATGATCATATTGGCGAGCATGACAATTGGCCCGCTATTTTCTGTAGCATCTTCCCGTGCCACCTCTGCAATCTCTACCTTCGGCTTAAAGCTTGCCGCAACCTGGGTCAGGATACTTTTCATCTCTACTTCTTCTCCTGGAATTGCATAAAATTTATCAATGACTTTAAAGAGTTGTTTTGATGTGGTCATTACTACCTTTATGTCCTTTATCCTGAATTTTGCATCCCTGTAAAGGCGGACTACCTCATCCAGAGTCATAAAATCCCGGGGCTCGACCATAGCAACAGTAAGAGTATTATCTTCATACATTAAGGGCAACACCTTGTAATTCTTTGCATAGGAAGGTTTAACATGCTTTAACAGCTCTGACGGGGGCTTGGGATAGGAGGAGAGATCTACAAATTCATAGCCAAGGTGCCTGGCTTTTAATGTAAACAATTTCTCATCAGAGAAACCGTTTTCTAATAGAATTTGCTCAATGCTCTTCTTTTCTCTTACAACTTTTGCAGAAAGCTCGTGCAGTCTTTCTTTTGTCAGAAGCTTACTTTCTATGAGGAGCTCTTCAAAACTTTTCCCTGACAGTATTTTTGAAATCACCATACCCTCGTAAATCTCGTTAGAAAATTCGGGTAGAGCTTTTATCCATATTCTCGATATAAGAATCGGCCTTTCTCTCTAATGGGGTAAAGATGAGTATCAGTTTTTTTACCCTGCCTTTATCATCAAGATAAGGGATGATTTTTACTTCGAGTACCTCTAATACAGCTATCCTTTTAAATCCGTTAAGAATCACTTCATCTATTTCTTCTTCAAGCCGGGTATTGATGAAGTTGGGGAAAAGCTCAAAGAAGTACTTTCCTAACATTTGCTGAACCGGATATCTCATTCCACTCATAACCTCTAAGAATTTACTAGCAGAAATAATCCTCTTCTTGATGTCCAGAATACAGACACCTTCTTCAATATTGTCAAGGATATATTCCTTGAGCCTCTTTTCATCATCTATGGTCTGGAATAAAAGGGCATTGTTCAGAGTAATACCCAATAAGTATGAAAACTGTTCCATAACAATAACATCAGTGTTTGAGAATCCATCAGGTTTGTTCAGTGCCTGAAACACACCGATAACGTTACCTTTTGTCTTCACAGGAATAGGCACAACTAATACGCTTTTTGTTCTGTATCCACTTTCGCTATCCCATCTTCTGTCAAAAGATAGATCCCTGTCGATAACTTGTAATTCCTTATCATCATAAGCATCCTTAACATTCACAATCTTTTTTGCTATGGCTGAAAAACCGGCAATGCTGCTCTTTGTTATGGGTAAACGTATTTCTACAAGACTTTCTGCCTGCAAAACCTTTGAATACAATTCGTTATTCTCTTTATCAACGAGGTAAAGGGTGCATCTGTCAGCCTTGAGGATTGATTGTATTTCTTTGACTACTGTAGTAAGTATCTCATCAATATTGAGGGTCGAGAAGATAATATTCAGGATCCCAAAAAATTTATCTGTTTCTAATGGAAGTTGGTTCATATGAAAATTTAAATTCACTGCTTTCGCAGGGATAGCGTCCGGATTCCTGCTTCCCAGGGATCGACACAAACCAATGGTTTACAAAAGAGCATGAAAATACTATTCACTCCCCCTTTGGAAAAGGGGGATAAAGGGGGATTTTAAGAAATAACTTTTTAGTATTTTATTCATAAAATCTCCCCTACCCCTCTATGAGCCGTTGGCTCCGAGCCATAGGCCTCTTTGCCAAAGAGGGGTATTTTCTACATCTTTTCATCATAGTTGGTTATTAAAACTTCGTATCCCTCATCTGCAAGGATTTTAGCGAGGTGTAAGGCATCACCTTTTATATGGAACGCTCCAATCCTGACCCTGTAAAATATGCAGCCATGAATATCAGCCTCTGTTATATATACTTTATCGTATCGAGGCTCAAGAGCCATTTTAAGTCTGGTAGCATTTGAGACTTCTTTAAAAGACCCAACCTGTATGGTAACAAGACCACCACTTGAGATGTCCCTTACTTGTCTTATGTAACTATTGTCCCTTCCCATATATTCAATCTTGACTGCACCGACACCTTCCTCTACAAGACCCAGTTCTTTTGCTGTAGCATAAGACAAATCCAGATCCCTTCCATCTATAAATGGGCCCCTGTCATTTACCAGGCAGCTTGTAGTCTTGTCGTTTAAGAGGTAAGTAACCTTTAATTTTGAACCGAAAGGATATTCCCTGTGGGCACAGGTAAAGGCATTCATGTCGAATATTTCTCCTGAAGCTGTCGGCCTGCCATGGAAATCAGGTCCATACCATGAGGCAATGGCATAATGCGCATTTGTGTCTGTCTCATAGCGTGCAGAAGCACAAGAGGATAACATAAAAAAGAAAACTGATATAAGAGAAACAATAAACCGAACTTTCATTTCTTTACTCTGGGTGTAACATTTATAACAAAAATTGAATGATAATGGAAGAAAAATATTTCTTAAGTATGTTCCCAAAAGATACCTTTTAATCCCCCCTTTAGCAAAGGGGGGTTAGGGGGGATTTTAAGAACAAATATCGCTATATTGATTTTATAAAATCTCCCCTCGCCCCTCTTTTCCAAAGAGGGGTATTTTGGGGTAAATGAACGGCTGAGTTGGGTCCCTGCGGTACGACAGAAAAGTGAATTATCGAATTGAAATGGAATGAAACTCAGAAATCCTTACAGTATATACCTGCTTAAATCTTCGTCTTTAACGATATCACTGAGTTTGCCTCTGACGTATTCTCTGTTTATGGATAATCTGCCATTTTTTTTCTCAGGGGCTTCGAACGATATATCTTCGAGGAGTTTCTCAAGAACAGTGTGCAGTCTTCGTGCACCAATATTTTCTGTCTTTTCATTCACATATGCTGCGATGTCTGCAATTTCATTAATTGCATCCTTTGTAAAATTTATTTCGATCTGTTCAGTAAAGAGCAGGGCAGTATATTGTTTGATCAAGGCGTTATACGGTTCTGTCAGGATTCTCACAAATTCGTCCTTGCCGAGGGGATTAAGTTCAACCCTGATAGGAAATCTTCCCTGGAGTTCTGGAATAAGGTCAGAGGGTTTCGTCATGTGAAAGGCTCCGGCAGCAATGAAAAGGATATGGTCTGTTTTCACAGGCCCGTGCTTTGTTGCCACTGTGCAGCCTTCAACAATTGGCAAAAGGTCTCTCTGGACGCCCTCACGTGAGACGTCAGGGCCATGAGCATATCCTCTGCTTGCTATTTTATCTATTTCATCAATAAAAACAATACCTGATTGCTCAACCCTTTCAATCGCTTCTTTTGTCACTTTGTCCATATCAATGAGTTTAGTTGCCTCTTCCTGTGTCAGGATACTCAGGGCTTCAGGAACTTTCACTTTCTTTCTCTTTGGCCTTTCAGGCAAGAAATTGCCGAGCATTTCCTTGAGATTTATTTCAAGTTCTTCAAGGCCTACATTTGAAACAACGCCGAAGGGTATTACCTTTTCTTTTACCTCTATATCCACATATCTGTTGTCGAGTTTTCCCTCCTTGAGGTGTGTCCTGAGCCTTTCCCTTGTCTCTTTATACCTTTCTCTCTCTTCCTCTTCGAGCCCTGTTCCTTTTGTTCTTGGCTGTGGGAGGAGCAGATCAAGAATACGTTCCTCTGCAAGAATCTTTGCCTTTTCCTGGACCTTTTCTACGTGTTCTGATTTCACCATGCTGATTGATATCTCTGCCAAGTCTCTGACTATTGACTCAACATCGCGGCCTACATAGCCCACTTCTGTAAACTTTGATGCCTCGACTTTTGAAAATGGAGCATTTGCAAGTCTGGAGAGTCTCCTTGCTATCTCAGTCTTGCCTACACCGGTGGGGCCTATCATAATGATGTTCTTTGGCAAGACCTCGTCTTTTAATTCAGGAGAAAGCTTCTGCCTTCTCCACCTGTTCCTCATGGCGATAGCAACTGCCTTCTTTGCATTATGCTGTCCTATGATGTACTTGTCGAGCTCTTCTACGATCTTTCTCGGGGTAAGGTTATCCATTTTTATGTTAGCTCCTCTATCGTTATGTTCTTGTTCGTATAGATACAGATGTCCGAAGTAATCCTCATGGATTTTTCTACAATCTCTCTTGCAGAAAGGGATGTATTTTCATATAGTGCCCTTGCTGATGCCTGGGCATAAGGACCCCCTGAACCGATTGCTGCAACTCCATCTTCAGGCTCGATAACATCACCTGTGCCTGAAATGATAAAGGTATGTTCTGCATCAGCCACAATCAGGAGAGCCTCAAGTCTTCTTAAGATCTTATCAGTCCTCCAGTCTTTTGTAAGCTCAACAGCAGCCCTCGTTATGTTTCCTCTGTAAGATTCGAGCTTGCCTTCAAATTTCTCAAATAAGGTAAGTGCATCAGCCGTTGCCCCTGAAAAGCCAGCGATGACTTTCTCTCCGAACATCCTTCTAATCTTTTTTGCATTGTGTTTGAGCACTGTGTTACCCATGGTAACCTGTCCATCTCCGGCTATTGCAACCTTCCCATCACGCCTGACACATAGTATCGTAGTGCCTTTAATCAATTCCCTCTCCTTTACGACTGGGGATTTTTCTTTTGAGTAATCCCCCTCCATCCCCCTCTATAAAAGGGGGACTTAATTTAGAAGTTGGTTAATCCCCTCTTTTTTAAAGAGGGGCGAGGGGAGATTACTAAATTACCACTCCCTTTATGCCGATTTGGTGGCATGAACATTTATTATTTACATTTGTGTTTTGAATTTATGATACATCATCGTCTTTCTCTTTTGCAAAAGGATGTGACTTATCATAGACATCTATTAAATGGGTGACATCCAGATGTGTATATTTCTGCGTTGTGGAGAGCGATGAATGGCCAAGGAGCTCCTGTATTACCCTGAGGTCTGCACCACCATGAAGGAGATGAGTTGCAAAGGTATGTCTAAGGGCATGCGGTCCTATCTGTCCGCCAATGCCTATTAATCGAGCATATTTAACCACTATACGCCTTACCCCCCTATCTGTTAGTCTTGTTCCGGTTCTATTCAGAAACAAAGCCTTATCTTTACCTTTTAATGGTATTCTCTCAACCATGTATGACTTAATGGAATCAAGAGCTTTTGAACCAACAGGTACAATCCTTTCTTTTCTGCCTTTCCCCTTCACCTTTAACAGCCCCTCTTTTATGTTGATATCGTCTACATTAAGTCCTGAGAGTTCACTTACTCTGAGACCGCTTGAATAAAGAAGTTCAAGGATTGCTCTGTCTCTTGCAGATATAAATCCTGCCCCTTCAGGTTTTTCAACGAGAGAAAAGGTATCATCAATAGAAAGGAATCTCGGAAGAAGCTTTGAGATTTTAGGGTTTGAAACAAGTTTTGCCGGGTTTGATTTTTTGTAGCCTTCTCGATATAAGAACTTAAAGAACGACCTTATACTTGCAAGTCTCCTGCTAACAGTAGTCTTATTCAGTCCACTTTTGATCTGTTCTGCAATAAAGCCACGTACATCTGCTAACTCTACATCCTCTGGCTTTACGTTAACAAATCTGCAAAACTCTTCAAGGTCTTTCCTGTATGCCCTGAGGGTATGTGATGATGCAGCCCTTTCAATCTCAAGATATTTCAGGAATTCCTCAACATGGTCTTTCATTGAGGCATGCAAGTTTTTTTTGTCTGAATCCTTCACGATGCTATTTTAACCTTTCTATCTCATAACGTAAACTGGAAGAATGAATGTGAAAATATCTCTTCCAGCTCACCCTCCCTCTATCCCCTCCTCTACGAGTCGTAGACCATCAAGGGAGGGGATACAAAAGGGAGACCTCCCATCACTTCCCTCTCCCCTTGTGGGAGAGGGCGAGGGAGAGGGGTATTTTCAGGACAATGACAAAGAAACAAAATCGCAAAAAGTAATGCATATTTTTAATAAATCTGTTAAGATTTTTTCCGATGCATGATGCATTGTGGGTCATACATCCGGTGTCAGTTAAATTAAACAGGAGGTAATAATGTTAGGACTATTAATCATCTTAGGAATAGTTGTGGGTGTTATATCTGCAATCGTAGCAATATATAACCGACTTATTCGTCTCAGAAATACGGTAAAGTCCTCATGGTCAGATATTGATGTCCAACTGAAAAAGAGATATGACCTGGTACCAAATCTTGTTGAGACTGTTAAAGGTTATGCCTCACATGAGCGGTCTCTCTTTGAAAAGGTGACAGAAGTAAGATCTTCGGCAATGCGGGCTACATCTTTAGCTGATAAAGCAAAGGCTGAGAATATGTTGACGGAGACATTGAAGAGCCTCTTTGCTGTTGCCGAGGCATATCCTGAGTTAAAGGCCAATACTAATTTCCTGCAGCTTCAGACGCAGTTAAAAGAGTTGGAAGATAACATAGAGTATGCAAGAAGGTATTATAATGCTGTTGTCCGTGATTTTAATATTCTTATCGAGTCCTTTCCATCAAATATAATTGCAACGTCCTTTGGTTTTAAACAGGAAGAATTCTTTGAGCTTGAGGCCCCTGAGGTTGAAAGAAAACCAGTAAAGGTAAGTTTTTCATAAACAGGAAATGAAAGGGAGATTTGCCAGATCAGCCCTCATTCTAACCTTAACGCTGACTATATTTTCTTCTTTTGTCATCGCATCAGGAAAACACGACATAGATCAAATGCTCAAAGAAAAGGGGTATCAGTCAGTCGAGGTACTCAATAAGCCTCCTTTTACAGGAACACAGGACTTCACCATAAATAAGTTTCACTCTTCTATAGCCATCAGTGAAGATTCGTCCTTTACTGTAAAAGAGACAATAGATGTAGAGTTCCACAGGCCAAGGCACGGGATTTATAGAGAGATTCCTTATAAGTATAGAGATGATCTCGGAAAGACGATAAAAACTCCATTAGATGTTTTGTCCGTAACAGATAAATCCGGTAAGGGCTGGAAATACAGGGTCAGTAGGACAGGAAACGTCATTAACATAAGGATTGGTGATGCGAACACATATGTCTCTGGGGATCAGACCTATGTGATTACTTATAAAGTAGAAAATGCCATACTCTTTTTTGATAACCATGATGAGCTTTACTGGAATGTTACTGGCAATTACTGGAATGCGCCTATAAACGAAGCATCAGCAGATGTTTCTTTAGCAATAAAGAATGAAAGCAAAAACCTGTGGGCAGCCTGTTATACAGGTGTGTATGGTTCAAAAAAGACAGATTGTTCCTTCGAAGCATCCCATAACAGCGCCGACTTTTTTACAAAGAAAAACCTCAATACAGGTGAAGGCATTACCATAGCATTTGGGTGGGATAAAGGACTTGTGTCTCCTCCATCTGCATGGAAGAAATTCCTCTGGACAATGGATTTGAAAGAAAACTGGATTTTTTCGCTCCCTCTTTTATCATTTTTCTTTATGCTGAATTTATGGTACAGGAAGGGCAGAGACCCGAAGGTGAGAGAGGCTGTTGCTGTCATGTATGAACCTCCAAAGTATGATAATAAAATCCTTACACCTGCGGAGGTGGGTACCCTCATTGATGAAAATGTAGATTCAAGAGATTTAACTTCAGCCATTATTGGTCTTGCAGTAAAAGGATATATAAAGATAAAGGAAACAAAAAAGGAGGGCTTGATCTTTGACTCTACTGATTATTATCTGTCAGGGGATAAAGGACCTGATGAGAACCTCAGCTCCTTCGAAAGAGAGCTCATGGACAACCTTTTCTCAGATTCCCCATCAGGTATATTCGTCTCTGACATGAAGAATAAATTCTATAAGAACTTACAAGAATTAAAAGATACTCTCTATAGAGATCTTGTTGAGAAGAAATATTTTTTGAGAAGTCCAGAAAAAGTAAGAAATGTTTATATAACAGCAGGAATCCTTACAATCATTTTTGGCAGTATGCTGACTGCATTTCTTATTACCTCTCTCACAGTAAAAACGATCATTTCATGGATATTGGCAGGTCTACCTATTTTTTCCTTCGGCAGGGTAATGCCTGCAAAGACAAAGGTTGGCGCCTCTGCATATATAGATATTCTGGGTTTCCAGGAATTTCTTAACCGTGCGGAAAAAGACAGGCTCGAAAGGATGGGTGATAAAAATCTATTCTCTAAATTTTTGCCCTATGCTATTGCCCTCGGTGTCGAAGATAACTGGGCAAAGGCATTCGAGGGGGTTTATCAGGAGCCACCCAACTGGTATGTGTCTCCAGGGGGTTTCAGGGCTTTCAGCCCTTACGGCTTTTCTCATTCCATCGGATCTATGACTTCAAGCCTGGCATCTGCAATGTTCTCGTCACCGAGAGGAAGCGGTGTTGGTAGCGGAGGCTTTGGTGGCGGTGGTTCTTCCGGCGGCGGATTTGGAGGAGGCGGCGGCGGAAGCTGGTGATATGTCCATGAACCTGATCGAGACAATTGAACACTACCAGTTGATGGTAGCAGTGCGAACCGAAACTCCTGAAAAGGCTTATCATGCCGCAGTTGCGTGCATAAAGGGGAATATACGTTTGGTGGAAATCACGTTCTCGGTACCAGGGGCAGAAGAGGTGATCAGAGAATTAAATAAAAAAACAAAGGCATGTATTGGCGCAGGAACGATCCTCAGTATTTCCGATCTAAAAAAGGCATTGAAAGCCGGGGCTCGTTATATCGTCAGTCCGCACCTGAGTGAAGAGATTGTAAAATCTACGAAGAAAGAAGGTGCTGTCTCAATTCCAGGAGCCTGTACCCCAACAGAGATATACAGAGCTTACCGGTCTGGAGGGGATATCATAAAGCTCTTCCCTTTTGTCGAGATGGGGGGACTCAATTTCCTGAGAGCGATAAGAGGGCCAATGCCTTTTGTACGTTTCATGTTGAGCGGAGGGGTGAATTTGAATAATATCTCAGAATATCTCTCAGCGAAAGCCTCGTGTATCCTTATCGGTTCTTCGATCTTGAAAAAAGAGTTTGTTAATGAAGAGAATTGGGACGCTATATCGGATCTCGCAAGAAAATTTTCAGAAAAGATAGAGAATTCCTCATTTCCAAAAAGAAATCCCACAGAAAATGTCTAATTTTTTGTATAATAAACATTATTAATTAAGCCAACCTTGGAGGGAATAAGAGATGTATCGACCACAGATTAAGGTTCTTGATTGTACAATCCGCGATGGTGGGCTGATAAACAAATGGCAATTCAGCGATGAGATTGTAAGGAAGGTTTTCCGTGCGCTTTCAGAGTCCGGCATTGATTATATGGAGATAGGTTATAAGTCCTCAGAGCAATATTTTTCCAGGGAGGAACATGGTGCCTGGAAGTTCTGTTCAGAAGAGGACATAAAGAGGATTGTCGGCGAAGTTGAGACAAAAATGAAGCTGTCGGCCATGGCTGACATAGGTCGTATTGATTCAGAAGATATCCCTCACAAAAAAGACAGCATTCTCGATATGATAAGGGTTGCCTGTTACGCAAAAGAGATCGACAAAGGCATTGCCCTTGCTCATGAATGTCTGAATAAAGGGTATGAAGTTACGATCAATCTTATGGCTGTCTCGAAGGTCCTGGAGAGAGATCTTGACGAAGCACTCGATGATCTGTCCAAGAGCGATGTCCCTGTTATATATCTTGTCGACAGTTTCGGTTCGCTCTATTCCGAGCAGATTCATTTCCTCGCAAAGAAGTATTTTCAAGCCCTGCCAGGAAAAGAGCTTGGCATACATACCCATAACAACCAGCAATTGGCCTTTGCAAACACGATAGAGGCGATTATTGCCGGCGTGAACCGTCTGGATGCAACGCTTTACGGTATGGGAAGAGGCGCTGGAAACTGTCCGTTAGAACTTCTCCTATCTTTTCTCAAGAATCCAAAGTTTGACATAAGACCGCTCATCGAAGTCATACAGGAAATATTCGTTCCAATGAAGGCTGAAATAGAATGGGGGTATCATTTACCCTATCTGATAACTGGGGTGTTGAACGAACATCCGAGAAGCGCCATGAAGATAATGTCCCAGAAGGACCTGCCAAACCTGAGACAGTTCTACGATGACCTCAAAGACGGCACGCAGCTGGATTAGGGGTAGTACCAAATTCAGCCCTAATTCCTC